>JBAUTD010000506.1:0-2119 GCA_049582045.1 Burkholderiales bacterium | reverse complement strand
GGGTGGGCCTGGTGCGCGTGCGCTGCGACGGCCCGCGCCTGGAGTTCGCCGCACCGCCGCTCAAGCGCAGCGGCCCGCTCGAGCCGGAGGTGCTCGAGCAAATCGCGCGCGCGCTTTCGCTTTCGCCCGCCGATATCGTGCAGCACCAGTGGGCCGACAACGGCCCGGGCTGGTGCGCGGTGCTGCTGCGCTCGGCCAAGGCGGTGCGCGCGCTCAGGCCCGACTGGGCCGCGCTCGATCCGTTGAAGCTCGGGGTGGTCGGCCCGCACGAGGCGGGCGGCGAGGCCGACTTCGAGGTGCGCGCCTTCATCGGCGGCGGCGGCTACGAGGACCCGGTCACCGGCAGCCTGAACGCGAGCCTCGCGCAGTGGCTGATCGGCGCGGGGATCGCGACGCCGTCCTACGTCGCGAGCCAGGGGCACGCGCTCGGGCGCGCCGGGCGCGTGCACCTGCGCAAGGACGGCGACAACATCTGGGTCGGCGGCGACGTGGTGGAGGTCGTGCGCGGCGAGCTGGTAATCTAGCGCGATGATCACGGCACGCGAGGCGCTCGAGCGGCTGCGCCAGGGGAACCGGCGCTTCGTCGCCAACCGCGGCGGTGCGAGCGCGACGCGGCCGATCGAGGTGGCCGCGGGCCAGGAGCCGATTGCCATCATCCTGGGCTGCTCGGACTCGCGCGTTCCGGCCGAGATCGTGTTCGACCAGGGCCTGGGCGACCTGTTCGTGATCCGCGTCGCGGGCAACATCATCGCGCCGTCGCTGGTGGGCAGCGTCGAGTTCGCCGCCGAGCGCTTCGGCACCCGGCTGGTGGTGGTGCTGGGCCACTCGAGCTGCGGCGCGATCCTCGCCACGATCGAGGAGCTCTTCGCACCGGGCGGAAGCCGCTCGCCCAACCTGCGCTCGATCGTCGACCGGGTGCGGCCCTCGGTCGAGACCCTGCTCGCGACAGAGCTGCGGCACGACCACGACGCGCTGGTGCGCGAGGCGGTGCGCGCCAACATCCGCGCCTCGGCCAGCCACCTGCGCCACGGCTCGGGCCTGCTCGAGCAGCTGATCCAGTCCGACGGCCTGCTGGTGGTCGGCGCGGAGTATTCTCTCGAGACCGGCGTGGTGGATTTCTTCGACGGTCTACCCCGGCCTTCCGAAGGAGCCGCGCGATGAACCCGGAAAAGATCAGGCTGGTGATGGAAAACGGCAAGGCGATCGAGGCGGTCGTGTTCAGCAAGCGCGCCGACGCGATCGAGGTGGTGCTGGGCGAGGGCATCAACAACGTCAAGTGCACGCTCACGCCCACGCGCAACGGCATGGCCTACGCCGGCAGCGTGATGGGACGCGAGCTGGTCTACCAGCGCAGCCGCGAGCAGGTCCAGGCCGACATCGACCGGCTCAACCCGTCATTGCGCAAGCCCCGCGCGCGCTGACGCCCGCCATGCGGCTGCGCGAATTGCGGCCCGAGGAGCGCGACGCGCTGCTCGCGATCGTCAACGACGCAGCGCAGGCCTATCGCGGCGTGATCCCCGCCGACCGCTGGCACGAGCCCTACATGCCGCTCGCGGAGCTCGAGGCCGAGATCGCCGACGGGGTCGAGTTCTGGGGCGCGGAAGAAGAGGGGCACCTGCTCGGCGTGATGGGAATCCAGGATCGGGGCGAGGTGGCGCTGGTGCGCCACGCCTACGTCGCGTCCGCCGCGCAGGGAAAGGGCATCGGGCGCAGCCTGCTGCGCCACGTGCAGAGCCTGACGCAAAAGCCGCTGCTGGTCGGCACCTGGGTGGCCGCCGAGTGGGCGATCGCGTTCTACCTCCGCAACGGCTTCGCGCTGGTCGCGGACGAGCAGAAGGACGCCTTGCTGCGCAAGTACTGGTCGATTCCCGAGCGCCAGATCGAGACTTCGGTCGTGCTCGCGAGCCGCAATCCGGAACCAAATCGGGTGGAGGAGCCATGAACGTCGCCGCGAACATAGTGGTCGCGCTGGTCGCATTGCTGCACGTCTGGTTCCTGGTGCTCGAGATGTTCCTGTGGGACAAGCCGGCCGGGCTGCGCGCGTTCGGCCAGACTCCGCAGGCCGCCGCCGCGTCGAAGGTCCTGGCGGCGAACCAGGGCCTGTACAACGGATTTCTCG
>JBAUTD010000505.1:0-14182 GCA_049582045.1 Burkholderiales bacterium | reverse complement strand
CGCACGTGGCGGCGGGGTATGCGGCCTACCAGGCGGGGGACGTCGCGGCCGCGCGTGAGGCCTATCGCCAGGCGCTGGGCGACGACCCGCGCAATCGCGACGCCCTGCTCGGCATGGCGGCGGTCGAAATGCGCAGCGGACGCTTCGAGGAAGCGGACGAGCTCTACCGCCGGTTGCTGGAGGCGGATCCGCGCGACCCTCACGCACAGGCCGGGCTGCTCGCGCTGCGCAGCGACCTGACCGACCCGGTGGCGGCCGAGAGCCGGGTCAAGACGCTGCTTGCGGATGACCCGGGCGCGAACGTGCTGTATTTCACGCTCGGCAACGAATACGCGCGCCAGGGCCGCTGGGCCGAGGCGCAGCAGGCCTACTTCAAGGCCTACGCGGCCGATCCGGACAACCCGGATTTCGCCTACAACGTCGCGGTGAGCCTGGACCAACTGCGCCAGCCGAAGCTCGCGCTCGAGTACTATCGCCGGGCCCTCGCGCTCGCGGCCAAGCGCAGCTCGAGCTTCGACCAGACTGCGGCGCGACAGCGCGCGCAGGCGCTTGGCGAATAACAGAATCTTGCTCCACCGGGAGACGGCGCCCGGGTATCATTGATCTTGGATGAATTCGCCGACGAATCCCCAAGCCAAGCGCCACATCGGTCAGATCCTGATCGATCAGGGCATCCTGACCGAGGATCAGCTCAGAATCGCGCTGCTCGAGCAGATGAAGTCCCACCTGCCCGTGGGACGCCTGTTGGTGCAGCTCGGCTTCGTTTCCGAAGCGACCCTGCGCGATGCGCTGTCCGAGAAGCTCGGGCTGCAGTCGGTCGACCTGACGCGAATCATCGTGGACCCCAGCGCGCTCAAGATGCTGCCGCGCGAGCTGGCACGGCGCTACCGCATGTTCCCGATCGCGCTCGATCGCCAGGCCAAGAAGTTCATCGTCGCGCTCTCGGACACCAACAACATCGTCGCGATCGACCAGCTGCGTGCCCATCTCAAGGGCAACCTGGAAATCGAGCTGCGGCTTGCGGGCGACTCCGAGATCGAGCGCGCGATCGAGCACTACTACGGCCACGAGTTCTCGATCGACGGCATACTGCGCGAAATCGAAACCGGCGAAGTCGACTACACCTCGCTTGCCGACGACGACGAGTACAGCCAGCCGGTCGTGCGGCTCATATCGGCGTTGCTGGCCGACGCGGTCGAGCGCGCCGCCTCCGACATCCATTTCGAGCCGGAGCAGAGCTTCCTTCGCATCCGCTACCGCATCGACGGGGTGCTGCGCCAGATCCGCTCGCTGCACAAGACCTACTGGCCGGCGATGGCGGTGCGCCTCAAGGTCATGTCGAAAATGAACATCGCCGAGACCCGTGCGCCGCAGGACGGCCGCCTGTCGGCGACTATGTCCGGCCGTTCGATCGATTTCCGCGTCTCGAGCCTGCCCACCACGCACGGCGAGAACCTGGTGCTTCGCATCCTGGACCGCCAGAAAGGCATCGTGCCCCTGGACAAGCTCGGGCTCGAGGAAACGCAGCTCGACATGCTCAAGCGCATGATCGCGCGGCCGGAGGGCATCATCCTGGTCACCGGTCCGACCGGCAGCGGCAAGACGACCACGCTCTACTCGGTGCTGAACCACATCAACTCGGACGGGGTCAACATCATGACCCTGGAAGACCCGGTCGAATATCCGATGACGCTCATCCGCCAGACCTCGGTATCCGAGGCGGCGAAACTGGATTTCGCCAACGGCATCCGCGCGATGATGCGGCAGGATCCCGACAAGATCCTGGTCGGCGAGGTGCGCGATCGCGACACCGCCGAAATGGCGTTTCGCGCGGCGATGACGGGCCACCAGGTGTACTCGACCCTGCACACGAATTCCGCGGTCGGCGCGATTCCCCGCCTGCTGGACATCGGCATCGTGCCAGACGTGATGGCGGGCAATATCATCGGCGTGATCGCGCAGCGCCTGGTGCGGAAGCTTTGCCGTACCTGCCGCCAATCCTACGACCCCGACGTCAAGGAGCGGCGCCTGCTCGGGCTGACCCCGACGGAGCCGGCGACGCTTTACCGCGCCGTGGGCTGCGAGCAGTGCGACTACCAGGGCTATCGCGGGCGCGCTGCGATCATGGAAATCCTGAAGATCGACGGCGGCATCGACGAGCTGATCGCGCGGCGCGCCACGACGAGAGAAATCCTTAACGCCGCGCGAGGCCAGGGATTCAAGACCCTGGCCGAAGACGGCATGCGCCAGGTTCGGGCAGGGCTAAGCAGCGTCGACGAGCTCATGCGGGTGGTCGATATCACCGACCGCATGGCGTAGCGAAGGGCGTCCCGGCCCAGGCTCCCATGCCGCTCTACACGTACAAGGCGGTCGACGGCGAAGGCAAGAACGTTCTCGGCCGGGCCGAAGCGGTGAACGTGTTCGACCTGGAGCAGCGCCTTGCGCGCATGGGGCTCGACTTGATAAGCGGCGCGCCCTCGAGCCAGAAGAGCCGCTTCATCGGCGGCGCAAAGATCAAGCGCCAGGACCTGATCAACTTCTGCTTCCATCTCGAACAGCTCTCCTCCGCGGGCGTGCCGGTGGTCGAGGGTCTTGTAGATCTACGCGACAGCCTCGAGAACCCGCGCTTTCGGGAGGTCGTCTCGGGGATGATCGAAGCGATCGGCGGCGGCCGCGGCCTGTCGCAGGCGATGGCCGAGTACCCCGAGGTCTTCGGCCAGGTGTTCGTCAGCTTGGTGCGCTCGGGCGAGCAGACCGGGCGCCTGCCCGAGGTGTTGAAGAGCCTGACCGAGTCGATCAAGTGGGAGGACGAGCTCGCGGCGCAGACCAAGAAGCTGATCATGTACCCGGCGTTCGTCGGCTCGGTCGTGCTGCTGGTCACCCTGTTCCTCATGGTCTACCTGGTGCCGCAGATGACCGGCTTCATCCGCAACATGGGGCAGGAGATCCCGCTCCAAACACGAATCCTGATCCAGGTCTCCAATTTCTTCGTCAACTACTGGTGGGCCGTGATCGCCGCTCCGTTCGCGATCTGGTTCGGGCTGAAGTTCGCCGCGCGCACCTATCCGTCGGTGGCGTTTGCCATCGACCACTACAAGATCTCGATGCCCCTGATAGGGCCGATCTTGCGCAAGATTATCCTGTCGCGCTTCGCCTCGAGCTTTGCGCTGATGTACGCCTCGGGCATCACAGTGCTGGACGCCATCCGCAGCTCTGAGGAGATCGTCGGCAACAAGCCACTCGAGAATGCGCTGCGCAACGCCGGGCAGCAGATCGCCGAGGGCAAGAACCTCACCGCGGCGTTCCAGGACGCTGCGCTCTTCCCGCCGCTGGTGATACGCATGCTGAGAATAGGCGAGAACACCGGCGCACTCGACACCGCGCTTCTGAACGTGAGCTACTTCTACAACCGCGAAGTGCGCGAAGGCATCGGCAAGGTGCAGGCGATGATCGAGCCCGCGCTCACGCTGGTGCTGGGCGCGATCCTGGGCTGGGTGATGCTCTCGGTGCTCGGCCCGGTCTACGACACCATCTCCAAGATGAAGTTCTAGCGCACGCGCGTGTCAGCCAAGTACCTCCTCTACTTCACCGCGACCGATCACTACGTGTATCGCTTGTCGCGCCGCGCGCTCGCGCTGGAAGCCGAGTTCACTGCCGACGACGCCGGGGCGCTCGAATTCCGCGAGTACCTCCGCGGCAAGAAGCGCGCGCTGTTCTATCTCGTGGCCGACCTCGCGGGCGAGGACTTCCACGAAGACCAGATCCCCTACCTTCGCGGCGGCGACCGCCAGGCGGTGATCGAAAGGCGCCTCGCGCAACGATATCGCGACACGCGGCTCGCGGCGGCGCTCTCGCTCGGCTACGTCACGGGGGAGCGGCGCAACGAGCGGTTGCTGCTCGCCTCGTTCACCAACACGCAACAGTTCACACCCTGGCTCGACGCGCTGACGGAGTCAGGCACCAAGCTCGCCGGCGTGTTCTCGGTGCCCCTGGCGGCGCCGGCGCTCGCCGCGCGCCTGGGCGCACGCGGCGGGCGCTGCTTCGTCATCACCACCGACCGGGCCGGGCTACGCCAATGTTTCATCGAAGACGGCAAGCTTCGCTTCGCGCGCCTTGAGCGTATCGCGGACATGGCTCCCGAGGACCTGGCCGCATTCGTGCGCTCCGAAACGATTCGGCTGGGCCAGTACCTGACGACGCTGCGGGCGCTGCCGCGCGAAGGCCCGCCGGTGCAGGTGATGGTCGTGGCACCCGCGGGACATAAGGCGACTTTCGAGCGCGTCCTCGCCTCCGACGCCAGGTTCGTGTTCCACATCTTCGATCTGGACGAGGCCGCGCGCGCCGCGAAGACAAGCCCGACGCCCGCGGAGGCGCTCGCCGAGCGTCTCTTCCTGCACCTGACGGTCAAGCAGACGCCGAAGGAGCAGTTCGCGCGCAGAGAGGATCGGCGCGGCTACGTCCTGTGGCAGCTGCAGCGCGGCATCGTCCTCGCGGGCGCCGCCGGACTGGCGGCTTGCGCGCTGTACGCCGGCGCACAGTGGGTCGACGTGATCTCGACCCGCGGCCAGGCCGCGAGCGAGCAGCGCGAGGCCAACTTTGCCGCCGAGCGCTACCGCCGCATCACCGCCACGTTCCCGGTGACGCAGACCACCACCGACAATCTGAAGGCGACGGTGGTCGAGTTCCGCAAGATTGCCGACGCCACGGCATGGCCCGAGCCCGCATTCGTGCATCTGTCCAAAGCGCTCGACGAATTTCCCCAGATCGAGCTCGAAAGCCTGATCTGGCGCGTGGGTCCGCCGGGTGGCAGCAATTCGGGCGCGTCGCGGAGCGGCGCTGCTGCTTCGGCCGGACTGCTCGCGGACAAGGAAAGCGAGGAGCTCGAGATCGGAGGACGCGTCGCGACCACGCGGGGCTCCGATTACCGCGCGATCACGGCGGAAGTGCAGCGCTTCGCGCAGGCGCTCAGCAGCGGCTCGCCCTACCAGGTCGCCAACATGCAGCTGCCGTTCGACATCACGTCACAGGGAACGCTCACAGGCGACATCGGCTCGACCGCGCGCAGCGAGGCGCCGCGCTTCACCATCGTCCTGTCGAGGGCCCTGAAATGATCGTGACGGCCCAGGAAGCCCGCAAGCTCGCGCTGCCCGCGCTCGCGTTCGCGGTGCTGATCGGAGCGGGTGTGGCGCTGATCGGGTTCGTGGATTCCAAGGTCGCGGTCGCCCAGCGCGAGCTGGCAACCGCCAAAGCGCGCCATGCCGAGGCGAGCGAGAAGCTCATGCGCATCGCCGACGAGGAGCGGGAAGTCAACCAGAAGCTCGCGGTGTACCGCAGGCTGCAGCAGCTGCACATCATCGGACCGGAGCGGCGCCTGGACTGGGCCGACGCCATGTCGCGCATCAAGATCAGCCGCGAGCTGCTCGACCTGCGCTACCGCGTCGACAGGCAGGCGCTGCTGGTGTCGGTCCCCGGCAAGCCGGCGAACGTCGATTTCTACTCCAGCACCATGCGAGTCGATATCGCGCTATTACACGAGGGTGACCTGCTGCGCTTCCTGGACGATCTGCGCAATTCCGGCAACGCCTACTACGCCGTCAGGCGCTGCGAGATCACGCGCACCGGCCAGGCGCCCACCGGCACCTCGATCGTACCGCGCCTCCGGGCGACGTGCGACATCGACCTGATTACCATCCTCGATCGGGCGGCAAAGTCGTGAAACGCACGCTTTCGGCACTTGTCGGCGTCATGCTCGCTACCGCCTCCGCAGCGGCGGCGGCCCAGGAGCTCGGGCGGTTGTTCTTCACCCCCGAGCAGCGCGCCGAGCTAGATGCGCGCCGCAATTCGCGGGTGCCCGACAGGCCCGCCGCGGCCCTGATCGAATCGCCCAGCACTACGCTCGACGGCTACGTCAAGCGCTCCGACGGCAAATCGACGGTCTTCCTAAACGGCGAAGCGGTCACCGAAGGCGCCGACGCCAAGCGCGCCCAAGTCATCCCGTCGCACGACGACCCGAGCCGCGCCGCGATCGAAGTCGGCGAAGGTGGACGGCGCATCCCGCTCAAGGTCGGCGAATCGCTCGACCGCGGCACCGGCGAAGTGAGCGACGTCATCGGCAAAGGCGAAATCAAGGTCGAGCGGCCGCATTCCGACAGGCGCTGAGATGCCCGCGTGCGACCGGCCCAAGCTCCGCCAACGCCCTCCGGCCCTCGCCCGGCAAAGGGGCCTCGCGCTGATCCTGATGATCACGGTGCTGGTGATTGGTGTCGTCTGGTACACCGTGGGAGCGCTCGGCAAAGCGGCTCCAACGGCCGCGGACCGCGAGATCGCGACGGGCCACGCCCTCGGGCAGGCCAAGCAGGCATTGCTCGCGTACGCCGCGCAGTACGCCGCACGCAGCACGACGATCGAACCGGGTCAGATGCCGTGCCCCGAGTTTCTCAGCTCGATTGGCACCAACAACCAGGGGCAGGCAGGTACATCGTGCAGCAACTCATCGCCCACCGTCGGCCGGCTGCCTTGGGAGACGCTCGGCGTGGACGAGATCCGCGACGGTTACGGCGAACCGATCTGGTACGTGCTGAGCCCGGGATTTCGCTCCGCGCCCATAAACTTCGGTACCCTGGGTCAGCTCACCTATAACGGCAACCCGAACGCCGCGGTCGCGCTGCTCATCGCACCGGGGCCCGCGCTGAACACGTTGTCGGATCCGGCTACGCCCTCCGCCGGCTGCAGCAAAGTCAATCAGCAAGTGAGCACGCGCAACACGGCTTCCCTCAATCCCCAGAACTTCCTCGAGTGCGGCAACGACACCGGAAACAATACGGTTCTCGGCAATTCACAATGGACCAACGATAGAGTCGTTGCAATCACGGCCGCGGAGTGGGCGCAGACCATCGCAGGCCCGGTCGCCGACCGGCTGCAACGGCAGGTTGCGCCGGTGCTTGCGAGCTGGGACCAAACGGAACTGTCTGTTCGAGGCAAGAGTTGGGGCTCGACGTACGGCCTGCCCTATATGCCGTTCGCCTCGAGCTTTTCCGATCCCGCAACAAACGACTATTGCGGTAATGCGGGCGCGCCGCCCATGCGCGAAGGCCTGCCGCCGACCGCGAGCGAATCGTCGGGCACCTGTGCGACCAACTGGACCGGAAGCGTTTCCTTGCTCCTCGGACTGCTTAACCTCGGCTGCTCTAACTCCGGGACTGAGCTGGTCTGCACATTCCTCAACTTGTTTGGAGTCGCGCCATTTTCTGCCAGAGTGACGGCCACGGCGCAAAACGTTGCGAATAGCTTTCGTGGCACGATCGTGGCGTCCGACGTCTGGGTTAGCGGCGGTGGCAGCTACTCATTCGCGTTGTCTTCGTTTTCGGCCACGACAGGGGCCGCAAGCGTCACAGTGGACGCGTCGTGGCCCCTTCTGGGCTTGTTCTCATTCGTTCAAGTGCATATCCCTAATCTCCCGGACGCGGTGTTCATGGCCGATTCCTCGCAACCCTCGTATGCCGCGACAGCGTGGTTTCTTAACAACGACTGGCAGCGCTTCGCCTATTACGCCGTGGGATCCGGCGTCACCCTAAGCCCCACGTCGGTCTGCGCGGCGCCGGGAGACGGCGGCTGCCTGACGTTGGACGGAATGCCGGCCTCAAACGGCAGCGCAAGCGACAAAAAGCTCGTCCTCGCGCTGATGGGACCGGGACCCGTAGGCGCGCAGACGCAGCCGAGCAACAATCCGGCCAATTATCTCGAATCGCATGCGAGCGGCTCGACCATCTACACTGCGGCAACGGTGACGAGCGCGTTCAACGACCGGTTCGCCGCCTGTCCCTTTCAGCAAACGCCCGCCAGCGGCGGACCGATCGCGATATGCAACTGAGGCGCTCACAGCACGGATTCAGCCTGGTCGAGTTGGCGATCGTATTCGCGATCGTCGCGCTGCTTATCGGCGGCGCGATGATGACCCTGTCGGCGCAGGTCGAGCAGCGCAACGGCAGCGAAACGCAGCGCCGGCTCAACGCTGCAGTCGACGCAGTAATCGCGTTCGCGGTCGTCAATGGCCGCCTGCCCTGCCCCGCGGTTGCAGGCACGACCGGGGACGAAGCGTTCACGGGCGCAAATTGCACGACCTGGTATGGCGGCTTTCTGCCCGCAAAGACGATCGGATTCCAGCCTACCGATACTTCGGGATATGCGGTTGATACTTGGGGCAACAGAATCCGTTACGTCGTCTCTCAGAGCGTCACTGGCTGCACCGGCGCAGTGACCAATCCGCATTTCGTCTCTCAGGCGAATCTTAAGGCCAACGGCGTGAGCTGCCGTCCAAGCGACATCGACATCTGCCTCAGCGCGACCGGTGCGTCGGCCACATCCTGCAACAGCAGTGCAAATCGGGCCGTCAGCTCGAATACAGTGGCGTTCATCGTGTTCTCAACCGGCAAGAACGGCGCGACTGCGGCCGCATACGGCGCGGACGAATTGGCCAACGTAGACGGGAATCAGGTCTTCGTGAGCCGCACGCCGAGCGGACCGGATTCGTCGGCCGGCACATACGACGACCTCATGGTCTGGGTTCCGGCGGGTGTCCTCTACTCGAAGCTCATCTCCGCGGGCGTGCTGCCGTGACGGGCCGCAGCGACTTGGGCACGCTCTACAAGCGGCTGCGTAGCGCGGGGGCGCAGGCCGGCGACTCCGACGAGCTGCAGCTCAAGAAGCAGGTGCTGCTGTTCGCCTGCGGGCTGATGATCGCGGGCTCGGCGATCTGGCTCTCGATCTACTGGCTGCTCGGGCTGCCGCTGCCCGCCACGCTGCCGATTGGGTTCCAGCTGCTTTCGCTGACGACGCTGCTGATCTATCTCTGGACGCTCAATTTCGAGTTCTTCCGCGCGACGCAGCTCGGGCTTTGGCTGTTCGTACCGTTCGTCGCGCAGTGGGCAATCGGTGACTTCGTCTCGGCCAGCGGCCTGATCCTGTGGGGCCTGCTCGCGCCAGTGGGCGCGGGATTGCTGTTTTCGGCGCGCGAGTCGTTGCCGTGGATGGTCGCTTACGTCGTGCTCACGGTCGCCTCGGGTTATGTCGACTACCAATTGATCGGCGTGCCGCATATGACGCGGCACGTGCCGCTGCAGACGAGCGTGGTGTTCTTCGCGCTGAATTTCGCGGCGGTGGCGACGATGGTGTACTGGCTGCTGAGCTTCGCGTTCGCCGAGCGGGCGCGTTCGCGCGCGCGGCTCGAGGTGGCGCACGCCGAGCTGCAGGAAGAGCAGGACCGCTCTGAACGGCTGCTGCTGAACATCCTCCCAGGGCCGATCGCCGAGCGCCTGAAGCACTCCAATGATGAGATCGCGGACGGGTATTCCGAAGTGACGGTCATGTTCGCCGACATCGTCAATTTCACGCAGATTGCCGAGCACATGACGCCAGCGCAGGTGTTTGCGCTGTTGAACCGGATGTTCTCGGAGTTCGACACGATCGCCGAGCAGCACGGGTTGGAGAAGATAAAGACCATCGGCGACGCGTACATGGTGGCGGGCGGCCTAGACGGCAGCGACGCGGACTTCAGCGCCTCGATCGCCGAGCTCGCGCTCGACATGCGCGACGTGGTGGCGCACGGCTATGTCGTCGAGGACAGGCCGCTTCAGCTTCGCATCGGCATCGGCACCGGCCCGGTCGTGGCGGGTGTGATCGGCCGCAAGAAGTTCATCTACGATCTGTGGGGCGACACGGTGAACATCGCCAGCCGCATCACCACCGAGGGCGTGCCCGGGACGATTCATGTCGACGAGGCGACGTTCATCCACCTGCGCGGGCGCTACGACTTCCATCCCCCGCAGACGATCTACTTGAAGGGCAAGGGCGACACAAGGGTCTACCGCCTGAACGGGCGGCTAGCCAGACCCTGAGCTCAGCGCGACCGCGTCTCGCCCGACAGCGCGAAGCACACCTCGCCGTCCCGATTTTCCTTCAGCTCGAGCAGATAGCCGCTCGCTTCGGCTTGTCGCGCCGCCTGATAGAGTCCGATTCCCAGCCCCGCACCCGAGACCACCGGCGCGCGCAGCAGTGTCGGCACCAAGTCGGGCCGCACTGCCTGCCCGGTGTCGCACACGCTGAGTACAACGCGGTCGCCGCAGGTAAGCGTCACGCGGATGCGCACCCCGGATTCCGCTTCGCGCTTGGCGAGCGCGTTATGCAGCAGGTTGTCGGCCACGCTATCGAACAGGCCTCGCGGGATCCGCACGCCGGGGCGCAGGCCCTCGGCCGCGAACTCAACCCGCTTGTCGCGGTATTGGAGCGCAAGCGATTCCCACCATTCGTCCGCTGGCGTCAGCGGCTCGGTCTGCGGATGGGGCTGCTGCAACCGCTCGAGGGTGTCACCCAGGCGCCGTGCGATCACCGGCAGCTGCCGTCGGATGAGCGCCTGCAACTCTTGGGACTCGCCCTCGGGCTCGCGCTCGGCGACCGCGCATAGCGCATTCAGCGACTGCAGCAGATTTTTCACATCGTGCGTCATGCGCGCGCCGGTCTCGTGCACCGCCTCGAGATAGCTCTGCTGTTTCAGTTTCTGCTCGCGCAGCTTGGCGAGGTAGAACTCCCCGAGCAGCTGTCCGAGCAGATTTAGGTGCCAGTACAGCGCCGGACTTGTGCGGTAGCGCGAATGCAGGGTTAGCGCGAGCTCACTGTTCTCGAACTCAACACGATGCTCGGTTTTCACGCCCGCCGCGCCATGGCCGTGCGCCCCGCGCCACTCGACGCCGGCGATCCACTGCAGGCGCATCAGCGCGGCGACCGACTCGGCGAGAAAGCGCTCCGGCCGGGTCTCGAGGTGCGACAACTCGGCCAGAAAGTAGAGCCACTTCTCCACCGGCAGGCCGATCGAGAACAGGTAGCGCGAGAAAAACACATTGAGCCCTGCGTAGCCGGCGTGCGGATCCCAAGCCAGGCCCAGCACCAACACTGTCGCGGCGATCGCGAACACGGTGTAGGTCAGCGCCTGAAGGTACGGCGTACGGCCGAGCGTCATGATGGTGAAGCTGCCGAGAATCACGATTCCCAGCAGCAGCATCACAAACACGCTGTAGAAGAAATCAATGACCTGCGGCGCGTCCGGCGCCTCCGGCTCGGTCGGCAGCAGCGCCGCAACGAGCAGGATCACGGGCAGGCCATATTGCGCCCCCAGCCGCAGCTCGTCCGAGATCTCCTGCCGCGGGGCGATCTCGGGCAGGATCACCACCGCGAGCAAGGCCAGCAGGTAGAACAGCACCAATAGATGGAACCGGCGCTGCCAGCGCGCGTTCTGCTGGTAAACCTTTCCGGCGATGAGCCCCGCGAGAACGACCACCCAGAATGCGAGCAGCCACCAGTCCAGCCGCAGCATCACGCCCGCTGCAGCGATGATGATCAGGGCGAACTGGCCGGTCGATACCTGGTACTGGCCGCGCACGAACGGTTGCCAGATGAGGAACAGCCCCAGATGTGCGAGCAGCAAGCCACGCGCCCAGACGTCCGTAACCCCGCGCACCGCCGCTACGTGCAAGAGGGCGAGCATTGCCACGACCACGAATCCCCAGTAGCGCTGGCTAAGCCTTGAGACGGGGCCCGTCAATCGCGCGAGCGTCAGCACGGTCATCGTTTATGGCGTAAATTGGGCGGGTTTCGGACGCCATTGTAGCCATGCCCGCCGCCATCCTCGCCCGCTTCGTCGTTCTCGAGGCCCGCCGCAGCGGGTTCCCCTGGCTGGTCGCGGCGAGCGTCGCCGCCGGCGTGGGGCTGGCGGCATTCCTGTCTCAGGTCGCGGTGACCGAGAGCCTCGCGCTGCAGACCGCGATCGTAGCGGCGCTGCTGCGCGCTTGCGCCGTGTTTCTGGTCGCCGCCCAGGTCATCACCAGCACGCAGCGCGAGCGCGACGACAAGGGGCTCGAGTTGATGCTTTCGCTGCCGCTGTCGCGCTCGGCGTACTACCTGGGCCGGCTGGCCGGATTTGCCGCCTGCGGCGCGGTCGTTTCGGCCTGCTTCGCGCTGCCTTTGCTGCTATGGAGCTCGCCCTGGTCCGTGTTGCTGTGGGCGCTTTCGCTCGGAGTGGAAACAACGCTGATCGCCGCCGGGGCAATGTTCTTCTCGGTGGTGCTGTTGCAGCTGGTGCCGGCGGCCGCCGCGACCGCAGGGATGTACCTGCTGGCACGCTCGATCGATGCGATCCAGGCCATCGCCGGCGGGCCGCTCGCCGAGCCTTCGCTGCCGCAGAAGCTCGCACGCTGGAGCGTCGACGCAGTAGCGCTTCTATTGCCGCGCCTGGACTCGGTGACGCGCACCGACTGGCTGATCTACGGCCCGCCCGCGCTCGGCGCCTACGGCGCGGCGATTTCGGGGCTCGCCGTGTACACGCTGCTGCTGGTGGCGGCGGGGCTGTTCGACTTCCATCGCCGCAATCTGTGACCCGCGACGAGCGCCCCCTGATCGCGGTCCCCGGCTGGGTCTGGGCCGCCCTCGGGCTTGCGCTCGCGGCGCAGATCGGCTGGCAGAGCGTGAGTCCGCAAGCGCCGCGCGCCGCTTCGGAACTGCCGCCCCCACCCTCGCCGGGGGTTCTGCAACTAGTGAGCTTCGGCGAGCCGGCGGCCGCCGCGCGACTGGCCATGCTGTACGTTCAATCGTTCGACCTGCGCGCGGGAAACGACATCCCCTATCGGGATCTGGACTACGGCCGGCTGATCGGCTGGCTGCGCGCGATTCTCGCCACCGACCCGCGCAGCCAGTACCCGCTGTTCGCCGCCGCGCGCATCTACGCCGAGAATCCCGATCCGCACAAGGCCCGGGCGGCGCTCGAATTCGTCTACCAGGAATTCCTCAAGGACCCGAACCGGCGCTGGCGCTGGCTGGCGCATGCCGCGCTGCTGGCCAAGTACCGCCTCAAGGACCTGCCGCTCGCGCTGCGCTACGCCACCGCCGTCGAGCGCCTCACTACGGCGCCGGACGTTCCGGTCTGGGCAAAGCAGATGCGTTTGTTCATCCTCGAGGACATGGACGAGCTCCAGGCCGCCAAGGTCATGCTGGGAGGACTGCTGGCAAGCGGCCAGATCAAGGACCCCGCTGAGCTGCAGTTCCTCAAGCAGCACTTGGACCAGCTGGAGGCCCGAATCAAGGCGCAGAGCGCCGGCCACCGGACAAAGTGAAATATGTCACGTCTCCGACGGAACTGTCGGAATCTCGACGCCTCCTCGTGCAGTAGTTCACAGAATAAACCTTTCAATCAATAAGTTCGGATCTGGCACGCCCCTTGCTGTTACTCTAGCGTTCAGTCTCAGCAATGAGAGGTAACATCATGAAAGCCGTGCAGAAAGGCTTCACACTGGTTGAGATCGCGATCGTGCTGGTCATCATCGGGCTGCTCCTTGGCGGCATTCTCAAGGGCCAGGAGATGATCACCCAAGCGAAGATCAAGAACGTCGTAGCCGACTTCTCCGGTATCTCGGCGGCCTACTACGGCTACCAGGACCGCTACCGTGCGATCCCGGGTGACGACCCGAACGCCGCCACGCGCTGGGCCACTGCGCCTGCGGCAATCGCCGGCAACGGCAACGGGGTGGTCGCAGGGACTTATAACGCTCCTTGTCCGGTAACCGCGATCTCCAGCACGCCTGAATCGTGCCTGTGGTGGGACGACCTGCGGCGGGCAGGTTTCGTTGCGGGTAGCGGCGCCAAGCAGCCATTCAATGCGGTAACAGGCCTGCTCGGGGTGCAGACCGGGGACGGCGCGGGCGCAGTCACGCTGGGCGGATTCGGCAGCCTCATCGTCTGCTCGGCCAACCTGCCGGACAAGATCGCCACCGCAGTCGACACGCAAATGGACGACGGAACCCCCGACAAAGGTACGGTACGAGCTATCCTGAACACGGCCGGCCCGAATCCCGATATTGACAATACCGTAGCTGCCGCAACGGCATACGCGGAAACCGGCACCAACGTGTATACGCTCTGCCGCTCGCTGTAAGCGCCACAGCCGCGAATAGATAAAAAGCCAGCCCTCGGGCTGGCTTTTTTTCGCGCTCAGTCAGCCCTGCAGCAGCTTAGTTTCGGCGAGCGCCAGGCTCTCGGGCACGCCGAGCAGGATGACGACGTCGCCCGCCTCGAGGCCGCCGATCTGAGCCGGCTCGAGGTTGCGCGCGGCGCCCGGCCGACGCACCGCCTTGACCTGCAC
>JBAUTD010000504.1:0-8511 GCA_049582045.1 Burkholderiales bacterium | reverse complement strand
GCACGGGATCCTTCAGCAGCTGCGCCAGAATCTGCACGAAAGCCATGGTGGTGGACTGCTCGCGCACGTTCGAGCCTTCGAGTATTTTTGCGAACTGCGCCAGCGCCGGCACTTCGAGTCTGGGCGCCACGCTGGAGCGTGCCGGCAGGTAGCCGCCCAGGCGCGCGCGCTGCGCGTGCAGGTACTTCATCTCCGGCGTGTCGGCGGCGGGCTTGTACAGGCGCAGCGCCGTGACGTCCTCGTCCGACAGCGGAACCGCGAAGCGGTCGCGGAACGCCTTCAACGCCTCGTCGTCCAGCTTCTTTTGCTGGTGGGTGCCCATCTTGCCCTGCCCCCAGTGGCCCATGCCGTAGCCCTTCTTGGTCTGCGCCAGCACCACCGTCGGGCGGCCCTTGTGCTGCAGCGCCGCGTGGTAGGCGGCGTAGATCTTGACCGGGTCGTGCCCGCCGCGGCGCAGGCGGTCGATGTCGTCGTCCGACATGTCGGCGATCAGCGCGGTGAGCTCGGGGTACTTGTTGAAGAAGTGCTCGCGGTTGAAGCGCCCGTCGGTCGCGGCGTAGGTCTGGAACTCGCCGTCGACCGTCTCGTGCAGGCGCTTGAGCAGCACGCCGTCGTCGTCGCGCGCGAAAAGCGGATCCCAGTCCGAGCCCCAAAGCAGTTTGACCACGTTCCAGCCGGCGCCCGCGAACAGGCCCTCGAGCTCCTGCACGATCGAGCCGTTGCCGCGCACCGGTCCGTCCAGGCGCTGCAGGTTGCAGTTGACCACGAAGATCAGGTTGTCCAGGCCCTCGCGCGCCGCAAGCGACAGCCCGGCGAGCGACTCGGGCTCGTCCATCTCGCCGTCGCCGACGAAAGCCCACACCTTGCGCGCGGCGCTGTCCTTCAGGCCGCGGTCGGCCAGATAGCGCATGAAGCGCGCCTGGTAGATCGCGTTGATCGGGCCCAGGCCCATCGAGCCTGTCGGGAACTGCCAGAACGTCGGCATGAGATACGGATGGCAGTAGGAGGAAAGCCCCTTGCCGGCCGTTTCGCGCCGGTAGTGCATCAGCTTCTCTTCCGAAAGCCTTCCTTCTAGGAAGGCGCGCGCGTACACCCCCGGCGCCGAGTGCGGCTGGAAGTACACCAGGTCGCCGTCCTGCCCGGCACGGAAGAAGTGGTTGAATCCGACCTCGAACAGGTCGGCGGCCGAGGCGTAGCTCGCGATGTGCCCGCCCAGTTCCGGGTGGGCTCGGTTGGCGCGCACCACCATCGCGAGCGCGTTCCAGCGCACGATCGCCGACAGGCGCTGCTCGAGCTCGAGATTGCCGGGAAACTGCGGCTGCTCGGCGAGCGCGACGCTGTTGCGGTACGGGGTGTTCAGCACCGGCGGCATCGGCACGCGCCGCGCGCGGGCGTGCTCGAGCAGCTTCCTGAGCAGGAACATGGCGCGCTCGCGCCCCTCGGCCTGCACGAGGGCGTCGAAAGCCTCGAGCCATTCGCGCGTTTCGGCGGGGTCGGCGTCGGGGGGGTTGACGCGCCAGAACGAGGAGGATGCGATGTCGGAGAGGTCTGTCATGGGGCGCTCGGCGACCGGGGTCCGGGAACGTCGATCCTAACGCGCCCGGGCCGGACCGTGGTACACTGCGCGCCGCAGACTTAGTCAAGCAGTGAATTTGTGCAGACCCCTCCCCGCCGTTTCCCGGCGTCCGTAGTGGCAGACAGTTCCCCTTCTTGATCGTCGTGCCCGGCTGCCTTGGCCCGGTTTTGCCTCGGCTTATCAAGTTAAGGAAACAGTATGGCCACCGGTACAGTGAAATGGTTTAGCGACCAAAAAGGCTTCGGCTTCATTACCCCCGATGGGGGCGGCGAAGACGTTTTCGCGCATCACAGCGCGATCCAGATGAGCGGCTACAAGTCGCTCAAGGAAGGCCAGAAGGTCGAGTTCGAGGCGCAGAAAGGCCCCAAAGGCATGCAAGCCGCGAACGTGCGCCCGATCTAAGCAAGGCGCAAGCATCGAAGAAAGCCCGGGTTCGTCCCGGGCTTTTTTTTCGTCCCGCGGATATAATCCGCCCGTCATCGGGGAGTAGCTGCCCTCCGCTTGCGAGGGGCCTGCATCAACACACTTGGCTTCGCGGCCATGGTGCAGGCGGCTTCAGGGCTTGGCGAGACCTTTGACCATGCCGTCACCGGAAGGGCCGGGGCGCGGCGTGGTCATCGGTCAACCAGCCGGCCCGGGAGAAGTCCTTGGAAGCATTTCTCGTGTCGACCGGCGTCGTGGCGCTGGCCGAAGTCGGCGACAAGACCCAGCTGCTCGCGCTCATGCTCGCGGCGCGCTACCGGCGCCCGTTGCCGATCGTGCTCGGAATCCTGCTGGCAACGCTCGCCAACCACGCGCTCGCCGCCGCGGCGGGCAAGTGGATAACCACCGAGGTCGATCCCACCGTGCTGCGCTGGATTCTGGGCCTGTCGTTCATCGCCATGGCGCTGTGGACCCTGGTGCCGGACAAGCTGGACAGAAAGGAAAACGGGCTCGCGCGCCTGGGCGTGTTCGGCGCCACGCTGGTGTCGTTCTTTCTGGTCGAGATGGGCGACAAGACCCAGATCGCGACGGTCGCGCTCGCTGCGCATTACGGCACGTTCACCTGGGTGCTCGCCGGAACCACGCTCGGCATGCTGATCGCCAACGGCCCGGTGGTGTTCCTGGGCGAGCGGCTGCTGCGGCGCGTGCCGGTGCGCACGGTGCATCTCGTCGCAGCGGCGGCGTTCGCCGTCATGGGGGTGGCCGCGCTGCTATGATCGGGCACGGCGAGACAAATGCCGATCCGCGCATAGATGAGCCACCCGATCAAGAAAAGCCCCTTGGTGCTGATCGTCGACGACGACGAGAGCATTCGGCTGCTGCTGCAGCGCTACATGGAGACTGACGGCTACCGCGTGAGCACGGCCGAGGACGGGCTGCGCGCGGTCGTCGCAGCCGAGGCCGACCTGCCCGACATCATCCTGCTCGATGCGCAGATGCCGGCCATGGACGGCTTCCAGGTGGCCGAGGCCTTCAAGTTCTCCGAGCGCACGCGCACCATCCCGGTCATCATGGTCACTGTGCTGGGCGACCACGCCTCCAGGCTACGCGCGCTCAAGGCCGGAGTGCAGGAGTTCCTCACCAAGCCGGTGGAGCGCAGCGAGCTTTCGCTGCGCGTCAGGAACGTGCTGCTGCTCAAGGAATACAGCAACTTTCTGGCGGACCGGAACCGGGTCCTCGAGCAGCAGGTGCAGGAGCGCTCGCGCGAAGTGCTGGGCAGCTATCGCGAGACGATCGAGACCCTGTGCCGCGCGGCCGCCTACAAGGACGAGGAAAGCGGCGCTCACGTGCGGCGCATCAGCTACTACACCGAGGACGTCGCGCTGGCGATCGGCATGAACCAGGGCTTCTGCGAGGCGATCCATTACGCCAGCCCGATGCATGACATCGGCAAGATCGCGATTCCGGACGCGATTCTGTTCAAGCGCGGGCCGCTCAATCAGGAGGAATGGGAGGTCATGAAGTCGCACGCCGCGCTCGGGGCGCAGCTCATCGGAACGGGCGACTCGCCCTATCTGCGCATGGGCGCCGAGATCGCGATGCACCACCACGAGCGCTGGGACGGCAGCGGCTATCCCGGGCGGCTGAAAGGGCAGCTGATCCCGCTCTCGGCCCGCATCATGAACATCTGCGACCAGTACGACGCGCTGCGCTCGGCGCGCCCGCACAAGCAGGCGCTGTCGCACGAAAGCGCCTACGAGATCATCACCGTCGGCGACGGCCGCACCATGCCGTCGCACTTCGATCCCGACGTGCTCGACGCCTTCAAGCGCTGCGCGGCTCGCTTTCGCGAGATCTTCGAGTCCATAACCGACTGAGCCTGCCAGACCTGCGTCGAGTTCAACGGCAAGAGAATCGTGCCAAATGCGCACGAGCTCCAAGCGGAACCATGCAAATGCCTCTCATCGCGCGCCGGCTGTCGCTACGAACCTGGTTCTTCGTTCTGGTGCTGACGGCCATGTTGCCCATCGTGGCGATCATCGTCTGGAGCGCGTTGAATGCGCGCGAGCAGCGAATCCACAACGCTTACGCGGTGGTGCAGAGCGTCGCCCGGGTAAGCGCTCTGGCGCAGCAGCGGCAGATCGAGTCCGCGCGACTGCTGCTCGTCGGATTGGCTAATTCCTCGGAAGTGCGCCAGCGCAATTTCGTCCAATGCGCCCGTTTCTTCGCAGCGGTGCGCCCCGCCGTTACGCATCTGGCCAACCTGGGGTTTGCCGACCTGCAGGGCAGGTTGCTCTGCTCCGCGCTGCCCTTGTCGGGCGAGGTGAATATCGCCGACCGGGACTATTTCGTTCTTGCGCTCGCGCGCGGCGCCTTTGCCGCCGGCAGCTATCAGGTCGGGCGAGCGACGCACGTCGGCTCGGTGGCGTTCGGCATACCGGCCAAAGACGCCTCCGGACGCAATATCGGCGTCGCATTCGCAGCCTTCGATCTCGCGGCATTCGCGCCCTTTCCAGATGCCGCGCGCTTGCCGGCTCATCCGCAATTCCTGACGGTCGACCGGGACGGTGTCGTGCTCGCCGCCACTCCAGCCACTGCCGGACTGATCGGCCACCGGATCCCCGTGGCACGTCTGCACGAAGCGCTGCGCTCTGGCCACGCGGGCATCGTCGACGCTCGCGACCCGCAGGGCACGCCGACGATGTACGCCTTCGCGCCGGCCCAATTGGACGGCGACGCGGCGATGTACGTGGTGATCGGAGTATCTAAAGCGTCGGTGGTGGGGCCCGTCGATCGGACCCTGGCCCGGAGCCTCGCGATGGTATTGGCGGCCGTGCTCGCCTTTTGCGGGCTGGCCTGGGCGGGCTACCGGCGTTGGGTGGTGCGACCAGTGGACCGGTTGATTGCGGCGGCCGACGCGGTCGCGGCGGGCGAGCTCTCGGCCCGGGCCTCGCAAGCGGGGCCGGTCGCCGAGTACGTCAGGATGCAGGACCGCTTCAATCACATGGCCGAGACGCTGGAGGCGCGCGAGCGCCTGCTGTCAGGCCTGGTCGAGGTATCCGCCGACTCCTATTGGGAGCAGGACGAAGCGCTGCGCTTCAAGAGCTTTTCGGACAACATGCTTCCGCGCGGGCATTTTCCGGCAAACCATTTCCTGGGCAAGCTGCGCTGGGAGACGCCGTATTTCGGCGTATCCGAGGCCCAGTGGGCCGCGCATCGCGCAACGCTCGATGCACGCCAGCCGTTTCGGGATTTCGTCGTGGGAAGAATCGACGACCTGGGACAGCGACGCTACGTATCGATCAGCGGCCGGCCGACCTTCGACCGCAGCGGCGCATTCACCGGCTACCAGGGCGTGGCGACGGACGTCACGCAGCGCGTCGTCGCCGAGGAGGCATTGCGCGCCGCCGAGGAGCAATACCGCGCGCTGTTCGACAAGAGTCCCAGCCCGATGTGGGTGCTCAGGCACGAGGACTTGCGATTCGTGGCCGTGAACGAAGCGGCGATCGCACATTACGGATACTCGAAAGCCGAATTCCTCGCGATGACGACCCGCGACATCGTTTCCGATGCCGACGTTCCGGCGCTGCTTTCGCAACACGTCGAGCCGCACGCGGCCGCGCTGGATCATGGTCAATGGCGCCACCGTAGAAAGGACGGCTCCATCATCGACGTGCATGTGAGGTCGTACGGCATCGTGTTCGAAGGAGCTCCGGCCCATCTCGTGCTCGTGACCGACATCACTGAGAGACTGCGCTACGAGAGACAGATCGAGCACCTCGCGACGCACGACGGCCTGACCGGGCTACCCAACCGCGGCCTGCTGGCGGACCTTGCGGTCCAGGTGCTGAGCAGCGCAAGGCGGCTCGGCCGGAATGCGGCGCTGCTGCTGTTCGATCTCGACAATTTCAAGCTGCACAACGACAGCTTCGGACATCAGGGGGGCGACGCGCTGCTGCGGGAAGTGTCCGCCAGGATCGCCCAAGTCCTGCGCGAGGGAGACACGCTTGCACGCCTCGGCGGGGACGAGTTCGTGGCGCTGCTGGGTGATCTGCGTCAACCGGAGGACGTGGCGACGGTCATCAGCAGAATCCGCGGCGCGCTCAGCGAGCCGTTCAAGATCGGGGGGCAGGAGGTGTTCGTCACCACGAGCATCGGAGTGAGCATGTTCCCGTCTGACGGCCGCGACCTCGATACGCTGGTGCGCCACGCCGATACGGCTTTGTACACGGCAAAGGAGCTGGGCCGCGACGACGTGCGTTACTTCACGCCGGAGCTCAACCGACGGGCTGCCGAGCGGCTGGTGATCGAGGCCGACCTCAGGCGGGCGCTCGAGCGCGGCGAATTCACGATCTACTACCAGCCTCAAGTCGATCTCTACACGCGCCAAATCGTCGCTGCGGAGGCATTGGTGCGCTGGAACCATCCCACCAGGGGCCTCGTGCCGCCGGGGGCATTCATCCAGATCGCGGAAGACAGCGGACTGATCGTGGCCATCGGTCACTGGATCCTGAAGGAAGGCTGCCGGCAGCTGCGCGCCTGGCGCGACCGAGGCACCCAGCATCTCAGGCTGTCGTTCAATCTGTCGCCGCGCCAGTTCCGGGACAAGTCGCTCGTCTCCAGCGTCGCCGATGCGATTGCGGGAGCGGGCGTCGACTCCAACCAGATCGAGCTCGAGCTGACCGAGAGTCTCGTGATGGGAAGCGCAGATCGATTCGAGGCGGGGCTGAGGGAGCTCAAGGGGCTCGGCTTGAGCCTCGCAGTCGACGACTTCGGCACCGGTTACTCCAGCCTGAATTACCTGAAGCGCTTTCCGATCGACAAGCTGAAGATCGATCAATCCTTCGTGCGCGGCCTCGAAACCGATTCGGACGACGCCGCGATCGCCCGGACCGTGATCGCGCTCGCCCGGAGCCTCAAGCTGAAGGTCACCGCCGAAGGCGTTGAGACCTTCGGCCAGCTCGAGTTTCTCCGAATGCACGGCTGCGACGAAATACAAGGCTATTACGTGGCGCAGCCCATGCCCGCGCCCGAGTTCGAGCGGTTCGTACGGCACGGCCTGCCGGCCAATTTCTGGATCGCGCCCGGCACCGGCGCGGGATAGCCGGGCGGGCGGGCCTAGCCCGCGCGACCGATGATCTGCGCCGTCGCGATCAGCTCCTCGAGCAGCGCCATCGAGACCGCGCCGGACATGGCGTAGGGGTCGAGGACCGGGGTCTCGGAGTATTTCAGCAGCGTCGAGGGGTTGACCTTGGCGAGGTTGACCTGGCCCATGGTCCAGCCCGCGAATCGGCGCTCGCTGACCTCTTCGTAGTGCAGCAGCACCACGTCCTTGTGCCGGTCGTCGCGCACGATCTGGGCGTAGAGCCGGTTGACCGCCGTGCGCCCGCCCTCGAGCACCTGCATGAAGATGTCCCCGCTCTGGCACAGGATGCCGGTGACGCCGAGCTCCGGGTTGTGGCGCCGCGACTGGGCGAGGATGGAGTCCATGAGCTTGGCGCTTACCGGCTTCGCCGAGCGGCTGGCGTACAGGAGTCGGACGAGCATCGGGATTCTCCTAGGCGTTCTTGCGCTGCAACAGGGCGAGGAATTCGCGCCGCAGATTCGCGTCCTTGAGGAACGAGCCGCGCATCACGCTGTTGATCATCTTCGAGTCGGTGTCCTTCACGCCGCGCCACTGCATGCAGAAGTGGTCGGCCTCCATCACGACCGCCAGCCCGTCGGGCTGCATGCGCTCCTGCAGCAGGTCGGCGAGGCGCGCCACGGCCTCCTCCTGGATCTGCGGCCGGCTCATCACCCAGTCGCACAGGCGCGCGTACTTCGACAGCCCGATCAGGTTCGAGTGCTCGTTCGGCATCACGCCGATCCAGACCTTGCCGATGATCGGGCACAGGTGGTGCGAGCAGGCGCTGCGCACGGTGATCGGGCCGACGATCATCAACTCGTTCAGATGCTCGACGTTGGGGAACTCGGTCACCGGCGGCGGCGGGTTGTAGCGGCCGCGGAAGACTTCGCTCACGTACATCCTGGCCACCCGGTGCGCCGTTTGCCGGGTGTTGTGGTCGCCCTCCGTATCGATGACCAGGCTTTGCAGCACGCCGAGCATCTTCGCCTCCACCTCTTCCTGCAGCCGCTGCATCTCGCCGGGCTCGATGAAGCGGGCGATGTTGTCGTTCGCGTGGTAGCGGGCGCGCGCGGCGCGCAGGCGCCCCAGGATCCTTTGCGACACCGGCACGCCGGCGTCCCGGTCGCGCGCCGGATTCGGGTGGGGGCGGGGCTTTTTCATGGGTTCGAGTCGCGCATGGCGGGCGGTAAGCGCATTCTAGCGGGAGGGCGTCCCGGGGGTCATGGTGCCGGCTGCAGGAATCGAACCCGCGACCTTCGGTTTACAAAACCGCTGCTCTACCGACTGAGCTAAGCCGGCCCCCGCAGGGCTAGTCTACTTCACGCGCCGCAGCGTCGGTTTGCCGGCGGGAGGCTTGGCGGGCGGCTCGGGCTCGTCCGGCGCGGGC
>JBAUTD010000503.1:0-3726 GCA_049582045.1 Burkholderiales bacterium | reverse complement strand
GGGGCCCAGGGTGGCTGAGCCCGGCGCCGTGGACGAGTTGCATTTCAGGCCCTCGGCCGGGATCAGCCTGGGCGTCGAGCTCGAGCTGCAGCTTCTGCGCGCGCACGACCTCGACCTTTCGCGCGGGGCTGCCGACCTGCTCGAGCTGCTGGGCAAGCGCAAACTGCCCGGCGCGGTGAAGCCCGAGATCACCGAAAGCATGGTGGAGCTGAACAGCTCGGTTCACCGTCACCACGGGTCGCTGCGCGACGAGCTGATGGTGATGCGCGACGCCGTGGTAAAAGAAGCGGGCGTGCTCAACCTGCGGATCGCCGGCGGGGGCTCGCATCCGTTTCACGAATGGGCCGACCGGCGAATCTTTCCGACCGAGCGCTTCCGCTCCATCCTGGAGCGCTACGGCTACCTGGCCAAGCAGTTCACGGTGTTCGGGCAGCACATCCATGTGGGCTGCCCGGGCGGCGACGATGCGGTGTACCTGATCCACATGCTGACGCGCTATGTGCCGCACTTCATCGCGCTGTCGGCCGCCTCCCCCTTCTACCAGGGCGAGAACACCCAATTCCAGTCCTCGCGCCTGACTGCGATCAACGCATTTCCGCTCGCCGGGCACATGCCCTTCGTGCGCGATTGGGCGGAGTTTCTCGAGTACTACGAGAAGATGCGCGGCTTCGGCATCGTCTCCAGCATGAAGGATTTCTACTGGGACATCCGGCCCAAGCCCGAGTACGGCACGATCGAGATACGCGTCTGCGACACGCCGCTCACCGTTCAGCGCGCGGCGCTGCTGGGCGCCTATGCGCAGGCGCTGGTCGCCTACCATCTGGCGGAGCGGCCGCGCGCGCCGGCGCGCGCGGTCTACCTGGTGAACAGCTTCAACCGCTTCGAGGCGAGCCGCTTCGGCTGCCGCGGCGATTTGATCGAGCCCTACGAGAGCCGCAGGAAGAAGCTCGGAGAGGACATTCTCGAGAGCATCGAGAGCGTCATGCCTCACGCGCGCTCGCTCGATGGCGCCGACGCGCTCGCGGAGCTCGCCCGGGACGTGCGGCACGGGTACTCGGACGCCAACTGGCTGCTCGAATGCCACACGATTCGCGGCTCGCTGCCGGACGTGGTGCGCGAGTCGGCTGCGCGCTGGTCGGGGGCGCCGAGCGCCGAGCGCTGAGCGCGGTTTGTCCGCGCGCCGTGCATACGGCTACAATCGCGACGGCCCAAGTGCCGCTACGCGCATATCAACCATGCTCCGGCTCGCCAGCCTGCTCGCCTCGCTCTACATCTTCTGGATCCTGATGTCGGGCTATTTCACGCCCTTCCTGCTGGCGGCCGGCTTCGGCTCGGCGCTGGCGGTGGCGTTGATCGCGTACCGCATGGAAGTGCTGGATCCCGAAGGGCATCCTGCGCACCTCACGCTCGCCGCGCTGGGCTACTGGCCGTGGCTGATCAAGGAGATCTGGAAAGCCGGGATCCAGGTCTCGCGCATCATTCTCGACCCCAGGCTGCCGATCAGCCCGACCCTGGTGCGCTTCAAGCCGAGTCAGGAGTCCACCGTAGGGCTGGTGACCCACGCCAATTCGATCACCCTCACACCGGGGACGATCACGGTGCAGGCGGGGCGCGACGAGTTCCTGGTGCACGGACTCACCCGCGAGGGCGCCGAGGGCTGCGTCGACAGCGAGATGGACCGCCGCGTGCGGCGCTTCGAGGGGAACGCCTGAATGTTCACCGCCGCTGCGCTGGCGCTGCTGGTGACGGCCGTGCTCGCCCTGGTGCGCGCGCTCGCCGGGCCCACCGTGTTCGATCGCGCGCAGGCGGCCAATACCATCGGCACCGTGGCGATGCTGCTGCTGGCGGTGATCGGCTTCCTCACCGGCCGGCCCGAGTTCCTCGACCTCGCGATCGTGTACGGCCTGCTGAACGTGGTGGGAACGATCGCGGTGCTCAAGTTCTTCCGCTACGGCGATCTGGGCGAGCCGGGCGACGAGACGACCGCCAGATGAGCGTCCTGGTCGACATCCTGTCCTGGATCCTGCTCGTCGCCGGCGGCGCGTTCTGCATCATCGGCGCGCTCGGCCTGGTGCGCATGCCCGACTTCTTCACCCGCATGCACGCGGCGAGCGTCACCGATACCCTCGGCGCCGGGTTGATCCTGCTCGGACTGATGCTGCAGGCGGGGTTCACGCTGGTGACGGTGAAGCTGATCGTGCTCGGCCTGCTGATTTTCTTCACCAGCCCGACGGCGACCCACGCGCTCGCGCAGGCGGCGCTTGCGCGGGGCCTGCAGCCGCTGCTGGCGCAAGCGGAGGAGGACGTGTCATCGAAGAGCTGATCGTCATCGTCCTGCTCACGATGATGGCCGCGCTGACGCTCGGCATCGCGCTGCAGCGCAACCTGTACGCGGTCGTGGTGCTTAGCGGCGCGTACAGCTTTCTCATGGCGACCGCGCTGGTCGCGCTCGATGCGGTGGACGTCGCGATGACCGAGGCCTCGGTCGGGGCGGGCATCTCGACCGTGTTGCTGTTGGGAGCGCTCTATCTGTGCGGAGGCGAGGAAGCCAAGCCGCTCACGCGGCCATGGCTGCCGCTCGTGATCGCGCTCGTGATCGCGGGCGCGCTGGTCTACGGCACGCTCGGCCTGCCGGCGTTCTCGGACCCGAGCTCGCCGATCAATACCCACGTCGTGCCGCGCTACCTGCACGATGCGTTGCGGGAGACCGGGGTGCCGAACGTGGTCACTGCGGTGCTCGCCAGCTACCGCGGCTACGACACGCTCGGCGAAACCACGGTGGTGTTCACTGCGGGCGCGGGCGTCATTGCCCTGTTGCGTCGCATCCGCCGGCGCAAGGACGCGGAGCGGAAGACGTCGTGAAAGGCTTCCTCGTCCTGCGCGTGGTGGCGAAACTGCTGATGCCGTTCATGCTGCTGTTCGCGCTCTACGTCCAGTTTCATGGCGACTTCAGTCCCGGAGGCGGCTTCCAGGCGGGAGTCATCATTGCGGCGACCGTGATCTTCTACGCCCTGATCTTCGGCCTGCCGGCGGCGCGCCAGCTGGTGCCGGAGGCGCTGGTCGAAACGATGATCGCGCTCGGGGTGCTGATCTACGCCGGCGTCGGGGTGGCGGGGCTGCTGCTGGGCGGCAACTACTTGGACTATTTCGTGCTCGCGCATTCGCCGGTGCACGGCCAGGAGCGCGGCATCTTCTGGGTCGAGATAGGGGTCGCGATCACCGTTTCGGGAGTGATGACAAAGATCTTCTACATGTTTGCCGGTCGCCAGCGCAGCGCGGGAGACGAATGAGCGTCGCCAGCCACTTCAGCTACTGGATCACCATCCTGCTCATGGTGGCGGGCCTGTACATCGTCATCGCGCGCGGCAATCTGGTGAAGAAGCTGATCGGCCTGTCGATCTTCCAGACCTCGGTCTACCTGCTCTACATCGCGCCCGGCAAGCTGATCGGCGGCACCGCGCCGATCATCGCCCCGGCCTTCAATGTCTATTCCAATCCGCTGCCGCACGTGCTGATCCTCACCGCGATCGTGGTCGGAGTCGCCACCCTGGCGCTGGGGCTCGCGCTGGTGGTGCGCATCCGCGAGGCCTACGGCAGCATCGAGGAGGACGAGATCCTCGCTGCCGACCGCGACGGCGGGGACGGCGAGTGAGCTTCGCGCACCTGCCCGCGCTCGAGGTGGTGGTGCCGCTGATCGCGGCGCCGCTCACCGTGCTGGTGCGACGC
>JBAUTD010000502.1:0-1696 GCA_049582045.1 Burkholderiales bacterium | reverse complement strand
CGCCTGGGCCTACCGGCTGGCTAGCGCCGCCACCCTCGGCCTGCTTTGGGTCGACGTACGCGCGGCCGCAGGCGCCGCGCTGCTGGTACTCGCCGCCGCGCTGGTCGACCTCATCCGCCTGGACTCGCGCCTGACCAAGCTCAACAAGGCGATCCGCATGCAGGTCTACCTGCGGCGCGAAGAATAAGCCGCGCCGGCGTGCTATAAACCGGCACGCGAAAAATACGATGAATCTCGGCTTCTACATAATCATGGCGGCGCAGTTCTTCTCGTCGCTGGCCGACAACGCGCTGCTGGTCGCCGCCATCGCCATGCTGATGCAGTCGCACGAGCCGTCCTGGCTCACGCCGTACCTGAAGTTCTTCTTCGTCCTGTCGTACGTGATCCTCGCGCCCTATGTCGGCGCCATTGCCGATCGCCTGCCCAAGGGCCAGGTGATGCTGATCTCCAACACGGTCAAGATCGCAGGCTGCGTCGTGATGCTGTTCGGGGTCAACCCGCTCGCGGCCTACGCCCTGGTCGGCCTGGGCGCCGCCGCCTATTCGCCCGCCAAGTACGGCATCCTGACCGAGTACCTGCCGCCGACCAAGCTCGTGCTCGCCAACGGCTGGATCGAGGGGCTGACCGTGGCCTCGATCATCCTCGGCACCGTGCTCGGCGGCGTGCTGATCAATCACACGGTGGCCGAGCACCTGCTCGCGTTCGACTTCCCGCTCGTCGACACCGGCGTCGACACCCCGCCCGAGGCGGCGCTGTGCGTGATCACGTTCGTGTACGCGGTGGCGGCGGTGTTCAACCTCTACGTGCCGCTCACCGGCGCGCCGATCAAGCACCTGCACGGCAGCCCGCTCGCCACGCTGAAGGACTTCTACCGCTGCAACCTCAGGCTGTGGCGCGACAAGCTGGGCCAGATCTCGCTCGCGGTCACGACGCTGTTCTGGGGCGTGGGCGCGACGCTGCAGTTCATCGTCATCGAATGGTCGCACGCCGCGCTCGGCTTCGACCTGTCCAAGGCGGCGCTGCTGCAAGGCGTGGTGGCGCTCGGGATCGCCGCCGGCGCGATCGCGGCCTCGGTGCGCATTCCGCTGCACCACTCGGTGCGCGTGATCCCGATGGGGATCGCGATGGGCGTGGTGGTGATGGCGATGGTCGTGGTGCGCAGCGTCTGGATCGCGGTCCCGCTGATGATCCTGATCGGCGCGCTGGCGGGATTCTTCGTCGTGCCGATGAACGCGCTGCTGCAGCACCGCGGCCACAACCTGATGGGCGCCGGGCGCTCGATCGCGGTGCAGAATTTCAACGAGAACCTGTCGATCCTGGCGATCATCGCGCTGTACTCGGTGCTGCTCGGCCAGGGCCTGTCCATCTATGGCGTGATCGTCCTGTTCGGGCTGTTCGTCGCCGGCACCATGACGCTGGTGCTGCTGTGGTACCTGCGCAATCGCCGCCTGCATCGCAGGAAGATCGACCGCCTGCTGTCGTTCGCGCGCTCCGAGGACTACCACCACCATCACCGCTTCCGCTCGGAATCGACCTAGGCGGCCTCACTCCGCGCGGCGGAACAGCCTGGCGTATTCCTGCTTCGCGAGCGGCGGCCTGCGCGCCACCGCGAGCATGTCTTCCAGGTGCGCCGGCGCGCTCAAGCCCGCAAGCGCGGTGCCGATGCCGGGGGTCGAGCGCGCGAACTGCAGCGCGC
>JBAUTD010000501.1:0-2174 GCA_049582045.1 Burkholderiales bacterium | reverse complement strand
GTCTCGAGGTCGAGCGCGCCGTGCTCGCCGATCACCACGCCGTAGATCTCGCGCGCCGCGTCGCGCGAAACCGCGCGGTTCTCGACCACGTCCTGGCGCACGCGCTCCGGGTCGCGCTCGAAGGGGTCGCCGTAGCCGCCCGCGGCCGACCAGAGCACCGCGTAGACGTCGTCCGCTTCCTGGGTGAAATTCTCCTGGCGCAGCTGGAGCACTTCTTCGCGGCCTTTAAGCTCGCCGATGTCGGCCACCATCTCCCGTCGCTCGAGGCGTTTTTTCAGATCGGTGGCGCGGCGGAACTTGTACGCGTTCACGCTGCCCGGATAGCCTCCCATCATCCCGGGCGAAGTCGGCGTCGCGTTGCCCGAGGAAAGCGTGTCGTGCGTGATGCGCTCGGTACGGTGCGGCACGAAACAGGACTCTGCCGACATCCCGCCGCGCCACTTGCCCGCGCCGCCGGAATCGACCACCTCCTTGCGGTAAAGGAACAGCAGCGGAAAGGTCTGCTCGGTATGCTCGACGTTCGGCAGCTTGCAGATCGGCGTGCGCGACTGGCCGCCGGTGTTGATTCCGTCGCCGTTCGAGAACGCTCCGATTGCGCCGCCGATCGGATCCACCAGCAAGTAGCCGTAGCGCTCGCCCCACTGGTCGGTGCCGCGGAAGATCGTCGCCGGCCACTGGCTCGTGCCGCCGATGCACATGATGTCCTTGCGCATCTCGGGGTCGGCGTAGATCATCTTCGAGAGCACGTTGTAGGCCGGATAGAGCGAGATCTCCATCGCCTGCACCGGCGCAGTCGACACCGAGGCGGGAAAGTTGGCGCAGTTGAAGCTGCCCGGGGTCGGGTCGAACTCTACGTGGCGCAGCGCGCCGCCGATGCAGAAATACTGGTCCCAGCACAGCAGCTGGTTCAGCGCCACCATGATCGAGCCGCGCCAGCCCGAATAGGTGGCGTTCATCGCCCCGTCCTGCGCAGCGGTGCCGTCGTTGTCGAAGATCAGGCGGTCGCCCTGCTTGGTCAGCGTCAGGCACACGCGGTGCGTGCGCCGGTCGCCCGGCCGGCAGCACTCGACGTAGGCGCGCTCGCGCCACACCCCGTCGGGCAGGCGTTTGAGCTTGTCGAGGAAGGCGATCTCGGCGTTGTCGATGACTTTCTTCATCACGCCCTTGACCACGTCGGCGCCGTAGCGCCGGATAAGGACCAGCACGCGCTCGCGCGCAGTCAGGTTGCCCGCCAGCTGGGCGCGGAAGTCGAGCGCGACCGATTCGGGCTTGCGCGAGGCACGCAGGTACAGCTCCTCGATGTCGCGCCGGATCTCGTTGCCTTCGACGATCTTCACCGGCGGGATGAGAATTCCCTCCTCGAAGGCGTTCTCCGCCGAGCCGCAGAACGAGGACGGCGTGATGCCGCCGATATCGTACTGGTGCAGGCAGTTGGTGACCCAGCAGAAGAGCTCGCCCTTCCAGAACACCGGGCAGATCAGCATCACGTCCTGCTGGTGCGCGGCGCCGACCCAGGGATCGTTGGCGAGGAACATGTCCCCGTCGCGTATGCCCGGGTTATCCGAGCGGTACTCGAGGATCCATTTCACCTGGGTGTCGGTGACGCCGGACATGTACTGCATATAGGGACCGAAGTACACGAACTCGCCGTCTTCGGCCAGGATCGACGGGTTGAGGTCGAGCGCGTACATCGCCACCGGAGAGCCCGAAAGGCGCTGGATGGTGGCGCCGTGCTCCTCGTTCACGTGCCACAGGCTGTGGCGCACCACTTCGTAGGTGATCGGGTCGATGCGGCGCGCCCGCTTGGTATGGAGCTTGAGCTTGTTCGACACCTTGAGCGTCTTCGGCGGCACGTAGCCCATGCCCTTGCCGTCGAACGCGGCGCCCTTCATCTCGCTCACTCTCGGCATGGCGGCTCCTATTTCCCGAAGTCCATCTCGAAGTTGCCGAACGCGTCCACGCGCAGCCGGCGCCCGGGGTAGATCACGATCGTGGTGTCGGTAGTCTCGACCACGCCCGGACCCGCGATGCGGTTGCCGGGCATGAGCCGCGCGCCGTCGTAGATCGGCGTAGGCAGAATGCGCTTGAAGTCGGGCCAGTAGATGTCGCGCCGCCCGCGCAGGGCCTGCCGCGCGACGCGCGCGCTCATCGTCTTCGCGCGCGGCAGCTTCGGC
>JBAUTD010000500.1:0-1550 GCA_049582045.1 Burkholderiales bacterium | reverse complement strand
CAAGATGCGCTCGGCGCTTACCATGCTCGGCATCTTCATCGGCGTGGCCGCGCTCATCGCCATGGTGGCGGTCGGTCAGGGCGCGAGCGCGGCGGTCGCCGCGCGGATCCAGAGCCTCGGCACGAACCTGCTGATCGTGGTGCCGGGGGCGACCACGGCGAGCGGCGTGCGCGCCGGCTTCGGCAGCGCTTCGACCCTGACGGTCGCCGACGGCGACGAGATCCGGCGCGACGCGCCCTCGGTGGCCAATGTCGCATACCTCGTGCGCGGGCTCGGCCAGTTGCAGTACGGCGACAAGAACTGGACCACCAGCCTGCAGGGCGTCAGCCCGAGCTACTTCGCGATTCGCGAATGGCCGGTGGCGGCCGGGCGCACCATGACCGACAAGGACGAGGTGGACGCGGCGCGCGTGTGCCTGATCGGCCAGACCGTGTACAAGAACCTGTTCGGCGAGCACGAGAACCCGATCGGCGCGACGATCCTGGTGAAGAACGTGCCGATGCAGGTGATCGGGCTGCTGGAGGGAAAGGGCCAGTCGGGTTACGGGCAGGACCAGGACGACGTGATCTACATGCCGTTCACCACCGCCGAGCGCAAGGTGCTCGGCGTCGCCGCGCCCAGCAGCTCGCAGACGCAGACAAGCTCGACCATCTACGTCACGCCGCCCAATCCGTTCGGGATCAAGCCCAAGCTGACCGGTTACGTGAACCTGATCTACGTGCAGGCGCGCAGCACCGCGCTGGTGCCGACGGCCAAGGAGGAGATCACCCGGATCCTGCTCCGGCGCCACAATATCCAGCCGGGCCAGACCCAGGACTTCGATGTGCGCAACATCAGCGACATCACGCAGGCGATGGAGGGCAGCAGCCGCATCCTCGCGCTGCTCCTTGCCGCGGTGGCGTCGATCTCGCTGATCGTCGGCGGGATCGGCATCATGAATATCCTGCTGGTATCGGTGACCGAGCGCACGCGCGAAATCGGCATCCGCATGGCGATCGGCGCGCGGCGCGTGCACGTGCTGCTTCAGTTCCTGGTCGAGGCGGTGCTGTTGAGCGGCATCGGCGGCCTGGCCGGCATCGTGGTGGGCGTGGCGATCTCGCAGATCGTGTCCGTCGTCGCCGGCTGGCCGACGCTGCTCTCGCCGGTGGCGATCGTGGGCGGTTTCCTGTTTTCCGCCGTGGTCGGGGTGTTTTTCGGCTATTACCCCGCGCGGCGCGCGTCGCTGCTCAACCCGATCGAGGCGCTGCGATACGAATGAAACGCTTTGCGCTCATGGTCGTCGTGCTGTCGGGCTGCGCGGTCGGGCCCAATTTCGAGCGTCCCGCGGCGCCCGAGGGCGAGGGCTACACGGCGCAGCCGCTGCCGGCCGAGATCCACTCCACTACCGGCGCCGAGGCGCAGCGCCTGCGGCCCGGGGCGACGATTCCCGCGCAATGGTGGGAGCTCTATCACTCGCGCCCGCTGACGCAGGTGCTGCGCACGGCGATCGAAGGCAACCGGACGCTCGCCGCGGCGCGCGCGACGCTCGCCGCCGCGCGTGAGAACGTGCT
>JBAUTD010000499.1:0-1870 GCA_049582045.1 Burkholderiales bacterium | reverse complement strand
GCGCGCTGCCGAAAAGGCCAAAGGCAGGCGCGAGCAGCGGCTTTTGCGCTTCGAGCGATGGCGCGCGCGGCTCGGGCCGCGGCGCGAGCCAGCCCCAGGTCCAATACGCGAGCACCAGCCCTAGCAGCGCCATTGCGGCGAGCGACGCCAGCGACACGGCGGCGGACTGGGCAAGACTCGATCGATCGAGCGAGATGGGTGGCCTCACTTGTACGCGCTCGCCCGAGGACTTCGCGAGCCGGCCGCAGTTTCTAGAATCTAAGGCATTATATGCGTCTAAGGCATTATATATAATGCATTGAGGGCCCTTTTTTGCGGGGCCCGAATGAGGATTTGTTGACAGGAGCGGCTTGCCGATGCTGATGACGGCTCGAAGACAAGGGGGGTTCACCTTGCTCGAGGTGATGGTCGTCGTGGTGATCCTCGGCATCCTCGCTGCGCTGGTGGTGCCGAAGATCATCGGCCGACCGGAGGAGGCGCGCCGGATCGCCGCCAAGCAGGATATCGCCAGCCTGATGCAAGCGCTCAAGCTGTACCGCCTGGACAACCATCGCTACCCGAGTACGGAGCAGGGGCTGCAGGCGCTGGTTACGCGGCCGACGACCGCGCCGCTGGCGCCGAACTGGAAGGAGGGCGGATACATCGAGCGCCTCCCCAAGGACCCCTGGGGCAATCCCTACCAGTACCTCAATCCAGGGCTGCACGGAGATATCGACGTATTCAGCTTCGGCGCCGACGGGGCGCCTGGCGGCGAAGGAAACGATGCGGACATCGGTTCCTGGGATCTCTAGGCGGCGCGGCTTCACCCTGATCGAGCTGCTGGTCGTGATGCTGATCATGGGCCTCTTCATTGGCCTGGTGGCTGCGATCGTGCGGCCGGACGACCGCGCGCGACTGCGCGTCGAGGCCGAACGGCTGGCGCAGCTATTCGATCTCGCCTCGGCGCAGTCGCGCCTTACCGGACGATCCGTAGGCTGGAGCTCAGACGGGACGAACTACCGCTTCTGGCGCGTCGAGGACGACGGTACCTGGGCAGAAATCGGAGCGGGCGATCCGCTGCGCGCGCGTACACTGCCGGATGGAATGTCGATTTCGAATCTGCGCATCGAAGCGATGCCTGCGCAGGGCGCGATGCGCCTGGTCTTCGCTCCGGACGATTTTGCGCCTGCCTTCACACTCGAGATGTCCCTCGGCACGGCGCGTTACACGCTGGCCGCATCGCCTGTCGGCGTACTGAAGGTCCTACCCGGAGCGGTAACCGCGCATGGCGAAGTGGCGCTACGCTAAGCAGACGGGATTCACCCTGGTCGAGGTGCTGGTCGCCTTGGCCGTGATTTCGATCGCGCTGCTCGCGGCGCTGCGGGCGGCAGGGCAGGGCACCGCCGCGGCCGGAGAATTGCGCGAGCGCCTGCTTGCGGGCTGGGTGGCGCAAGACCGGCTCGCCGAACATCGTGCCCGCGGCGACTGGCTGGCCCTTGGGATCCAGCACGGTGCCGCGAGCGAGGGCGGTAGCGCGTTCGCGTGGCGCGAAGAGGTCGTTGCGACGCCGAACCCGGCGTTCCGACGGCTGGATATCTTCGTCTCGGCGGCGGGCGGGGATGGGCGAGCGCTCGCGCACCTTGCCGGTTTCGTCGTCAACCCTCCGCCAGGATCGAAATGAGGTTTCCCCGTTCGCCGGGCGGCTTCACTCTGGTCGAGTTGCTCGCCGCGCTGCTCGTGCTGTCGCTGCTTGCGCTGATGTCCTACCGGGGCCTTGGCGCGGTGCTCGATGCGCGCGAGCACGTCGGCGGCGAAGCCGACAAATGGCGCCGCGTCGCCGCGTTCTTCGCGCGCTTCGAGCGCGACGTCGAGCTTGCCGCGCCGCGAACGG
>JBAUTD010000498.1:0-3696 GCA_049582045.1 Burkholderiales bacterium | reverse complement strand
GGGCGAGGTCTTGAACTTGACCCCGAGCGCTTCCGCCGTCTGGCGAGCGCGCCGCGCCGGGCTCGCGATCACGGTGAACTTCGACGGCAGCCGCTGCAGCAGCCAAGCCGCCACGCGCCCGGCGTGTTTCTGGCCTCTCGCCGTGAGGCGCCGCTCGAGGTCCGGCCCTCCTTCTTCCGCCTCGGCATGCCGCCAGAGGATCAGGTCCACGGGAATTTCTCCATTGTCTATTGGACAAGCCCTGCCTAAGCTTGTTCGGCAAACGTGACGCCCGCGTGTCGCCATTGAGGGAACGAGGCAGGATACGCTAGAATCCGCTTCTTTCAGGCGCGTAGCTCAGCTGGTTAGAGCACTACCTTGACATGGTAGGGGTCGTTGGTTCGAGTCCAATCGCGCCTACCAGCTTCCGCCCGGAGGGAGTGTCGAAGAAAGTGCGGCGCGACCGCACTTTTTTTTGCCTCCCGAGGGGCCACGAATCATGTTGAACATCCGCTTGCCCGACGGCTCGCACAAGAGCTTCCCCGGCCCGGTCACGGTGGCCGAGGTCGCGCGCTCCATCGGCGCGGGGCTCGCGCGCGCCGCGCTCGCGGGCAAGGTCGACGGAAGGCTGGTCGACACCGGCTTCGCGATCGATCACGACGCCGAGCTTGCCATCGTCACCGAGCGCGACCCCGAGGGGCTTGAGATCCTGCGCCACTCGACCGCGCACCTGCTCGCGCACGCAGTCAAGGAGCTGTTCCCCGAGGCGCAGGTCACGATCGGCCCGGTGATCGAAAACGGCTTTTACTACGATTTCTCCTACAAGCGGCCGTTCACCCCCGAGGATCTGGCGGCGATGGAGAAGCGCATGGCCGAGATCGCCAAGCGCGACCTTCCGGTGGTGCGCAAGGTCATGCCGCGCGACGACGCGGTGAAGTTCTTCCGCGACCAGGGCGAGCGGTACAAGGCCGAGATCATCGCCTCGATCCCCTCGGGCGACGAGATCTCGCTCTACCAGCAGGGCGATTTCGTCGACCTTTGCCGCGGGCCGCACGTGCCATCGACCGGCAAGCTCAAGGTGTTCAAGCTGATGCGGCTGGCGGGCGCCTACTGGCGGGGCGACTCGAAGAACGAGATGCTGCAGCGGGTCTACGGCACTGCGTGGGCGAAGAAAGAGGACCAGGACGCCTACCTGAAGATGCTGGAGGAGGCGGAAAAGCGCGACCACCGGCGTCTGGGCAAGCAGCTGGATCTGTTCCACCTGCAGGACGAGGCGCCCGGGCTGGTGTTCTGGCACGCCAAGGGCTGGACCCTGTGGCAGCAGGTCGAGCAGTACATGCGCCGGGTCTACCGCGACAACGGCTATCTCGAAGTGCGCTGCCCGATGATTCTCGATCGCAGCATCTGGGAGCGCACCGGGCACTGGGAAAACTACCGCGAGAACATGTTCACCACGGCCTCCGAAAATCGCGACTACGCGGTCAAGCCGATGAACTGCCCGGGGCACGTCCTGGTCTTCAATCAGGGCGTGAAGAGCTACCGCGACCTGCCCTACCGCCTGGGCGAGTTCGGCGCATGCCATCGCAACGAGCCCTCCGGCGCGCTGCACGGCCTGATGCGCGCGCGCGGCTTCGTGCAGGACGACGGCCACATCTTCTGCACCGAGAGCCAGATTCTCGCCGAATGCGAGGCGTTCACCTCGCTGCTGCAGAAGGTCTACCGCGACTTCGGCTTCCCCGACATCATCTACAAGGTGGCCACGCGCCCGGACAAGCGCATCGGCGCCGATTCGCTGTGGGACAAGGCCGAGGCGGCGCTGATGGAGTCCCTGCGCCGGGCGGGGATCGATTTCCAGGTCTCGCCGGGAGAGGGGGCCTTCTATGGCCCGAAGATCGAATACTCGCTCAAGGATGCGATCGGCCGGGTCTGGCAGTGCGGCACGATCCAGGTCGATTTCTTCATGCCCGAGCGCCTGGGCGCCGAATACGTCGGCGAGGACAACGCGCGCCACGTGCCGGTCATGCTGCACCGCGCGATCGTCGGCTCCATGGAGCGCTTCCTCGGTATCCTGATCGAGCACCATGCCGGTGCGTTTCCGCTCTGGCTCGCGCCCGAGCAGGTCGTGGTGATGAACATTTCGGAGCATCAGGCCGACTACGCCGCGGCCGTGGCCCGGCGCCTGCGCGGCGAGGGCTGGCGCGTCGTGGCGGATTTGCGGAACGAAAAAATTTCCTATAAAATTCGGGAACATAGCTTGCAGAAGCTGCCCTACCAGTTGGTCGTCGGGGACAAGGAAAAGCAGGCTGGGAACGTGGCCGTGCGCACGCGCGGCGGTGAGGATCTCGGCGCCATGGCGCTCGATACCTTCATCGCCCGCCTCCGAAGCGAGGCGGAAGCGCTGGGCACGGCCTGATTTTTCGCGAAACGGGGTTTCGCACGGTCAGAGCGGCGACCGCAACGAGCCGCCTGAAGAGGGGATGCACTCATCACACTCGAGAAAGCGCAACGTCTCAACGGGGAGATCACCGCACCTGAGGTGCGCCTGGTGGCAGACAACGGCGATCAGCTCGGAATCGTGTCGATCGCCGACGCAATGCGGATGGCCGAGGAGCAGGAAGTCGATCTGGTCGAGATCGCGCCGCTCGCCAAGCCGCCGGTCTGCAAGCTCATGGACTACGGCAAGTTCCGCTACCGCGAGCAGAAGAAGGCGCACGAAGCCAAGCTCAAGCAGAAGCAGATCCAGGTCAAGGAGATCAAGTTCCGGCCGCGCACCGACGAGGGCGACTACAAGATCAAGCTCAACAAGCTGGTCGAGTTCCTCGAGGAGGGAGACAAGGTCAAGGTGACCCTGCGCTTCCGGGGCCGGGAGATGGCGCACCAGGAATTCGGATTCCGGGTACTCGAACGGGTGAAAGCGGATCTTGAGCCGCACGGGGTGGTGGAGCAGTTTCCGAAGATGGAGGGCCGCCAGATGGTGATGGTCATGGGGCCCAAGAAGAAGGTGATTCCGACCAAGGCGAAGAAGCCCGCCACGTCGGGAGCGCCGAAGCAGGCAGCGTAATTTTCGCGTTGCGCCGGGTAGGCGCGGCGCGGCACAAGTGATGTCCGGGTATCAAGCGCTCGCGCAGCGGGCCACCCGGCGTCAAGCTAAAAGACGGAGCAGAAATGCCCAAGATGAAGTCCAAGAAGAGCGCCTCGAAGCGGTTCAAGGTCCGCGCGAGCGGCACCATCAAGCGCTCGCACGCGTACATGCGCCACATCCTGACCAAGAAGTCCCAGAAGCGTAAGCGCCAGCTGCGCGGCACGGGCTCGGTACACGCCAGCAACAAGCGGCAGGTCCGCGAGATGCTGCCGTACGCGGGTTGAGGAGCGCGCCATGCCAAGAGTCAAACGAGGCGTAACCTCCCGCGCACGCCATAAGAAGGTCCTCAAGCAGTCGAAGGGATTCCGCGGTCGGCGCGGCAACGTATACCGCGTCGCCAAGCAGGCGGTGATGAAGGCGGGGCAGTATGCCTACCGTGATCGCCGCCAGCGCAAGCGCGAAATCCGCTCTCTGTGGATCACCCGGATCAACGCCGCGGTGCGCGAGATGGGCTTGAGCTACAGCACGTTCATGGCAGGCCTGAAGCGCGCCAACATCGAGATCGATCGCAAGGTGCTGGCCGACCTCGCGGTGCTCGATAAGCCGGCATTCGCGAAGATCGCGAATCAGGTCAA
>JBAUTD010000497.1:0-3523 GCA_049582045.1 Burkholderiales bacterium | reverse complement strand
TTCCTGGTGCTCGAGATGTTCCTGTGGGACAAGCCGGCCGGGCTGCGCGCGTTCGGCCAGACTCCGCAGGCCGCCGCCGCGTCGAAGGTCCTGGCGGCGAACCAGGGCCTGTACAACGGATTTCTCGCCGCGGGCCTGGCCTGGGGCCTCCTGCTCGGCGCGGAGGGCACCGGAGTGAAGATCTTTTTTCTCGCCTGCGTGCTGATCGCGGGCCTGTACGGCGGCGCGACCGCGAGCCGCAAGATCCTCGTGGTGCAGGCGCTGCCGGCGGCGATCGGCCTTGCCCTGGTGCTGCTTGCGTGAGCGGTGCGGGCTAGCCCTTCTTGCCGCCCACGAGCAAGAGCAGGCCGCCGACCACGATCGCGCCCACGCCGGCCCAGACCGGCACGTTGACCGTTTCCCTGTCCTTGATCGAAAGCTCGATCGGGCCGACCTTGGCCTGATGAGTCTCCTTGGTGTAGCTGAAGCTGCCGTACGCCAGGCCCAGCGCGCCGGCCACGATCAGCACGATTCCCACGATCCTGACTGCGTTCATTTCGCGTTCCTCCAGTGAAGGGGCTCTTGCGGTGACGGGGGCGCCGTGGTCACTTGCGGCGCATCAGTCCCACGATGAGAGAGGCAAGGAACAATAGCAGAAAGACGAAAAACAGGACCTTGGCGATCTGGACCGCGCCGGCCGCGATGCCGGTAAAGCCGAGCAGCGCGGCGACCAGCGCGATGATCAGAAATACGACGGCATAACGCAGCATTTCCCTCTCCTTCATCGACGGGCGGCCAGACGGCATCTTGCGCCTGCCTGCCGGGCCGCTCAGTACGATGGCGAACATAGTCCGAAAAGGGACCTGGGGCTTGATCTGAATCAATCGAGGTGGCGGACGAGCCGGGCACATTCGGCATTGGGGTTGAGCCGATGGACAGCGTGCCGTGCCAGTTCCTGCCTGAGGGCGCGTCGCCGCAAGCGCGGACGATCTGGCCATGATTCGAGCCGTGATCCGCCGCATCGTCGACAGCGTCGCCGACGGGGGGAAGTATCACCTGAAGGTCGTCTTTTCCGACGGCAGCACCCACCACAGCACGCGCCTCGGCGAGCCGGACGTCGCGATCGTGTTCCGCAACCGCGCGGCGGAGCGGCGCATGGCGCTCGGCGGGGTGTTCGAGTTTCTCGAGGCGTACTTCGACGGCGGCATCGATATCGTCGGCGAGCAGGGCCTGCGCAAGCTGGTCAATCTCGCCTATCGCAAGCCGTTCGGGCGCTTCGAGCACCCGCTGACTTTCGTCAAGCGGCGCCTGCTCGAATGGCGGCAGAACAACCGCAACATCGCGCGGGCGAAGCGCAACGCCACTTTCCACTACGGCCTGCCGACGGAGTTCTTTCATCTCGTGCTGGGCGACACTTATGGCTACAGCGAGGGACTGTGGCTGGAGGACACCGGCAGCCTCGACGAGGCGCAGCACAACAACTTCGACCGGATCTGCCGGAAGCTGCGGCTCGGGCCCGGCGTCAAGCTGATCGAAGTCGGCCCCGGCTGGGGATATCTGTCGATGCTCGCGGCGCAGAAGTACGGCGCCGACGTGACCGCGTACGGAATGGTCGCGAGCCAGAACGACGCCATGCGCAGCCTGATGCAATCGCACAACGTCCGCGGCAAGCTTACGCTGGTGGAAAAGGACCACCGGGAGCTCGCGAACGAACCGGCCGCCTACGACCGCTTCGTCTCGGTCGGCGTTCACGAGCACGCGGGACGCGACTGCAACGAGCAATGGATCAGGAGCATCGCGCTCGGCCTGCGCTCCGGAGGCATCGGCCTGATATCGGCGACGTTCAACATGAGAAAGCGGCCGACCAACTACTGCACGATCAGGCATATCTTCCCCGGCGGTTACATTCCCAGCCTCGCCGAGACGCTGCTGCTGATGGAAAAGCACGGGCTCGACGTGAGGACGATCGAAAACGTTTCGTACCACTACCACCGCAGCGTGGGCCAGTGGCTGAAGAATTTCGAGGAGAACTGGGAGCGGATCCGTGCGATCGATCCGGCCCGCTTCGACGAGAAATTCCGCAGGGCCTGGCTGTTCTATCTTGGCGGCGCCGCGGAAACCTTCGAGGCCGCGCGCGAGATCATCAATTGCTACCACATCACGTTCGTGAAGGGCCACTTCGGGCGCCGGGGCCCGACCGCGCCGCTCGAGACGCTACGCTGATGCCGCCGGTGAACAAAGATCGGAAGGCTGCGCGGGAGCTCTCGCGGCTGCCCACGGAGCTGGTCGATCGGCTGGCGAGGCCGTTTGCGTACTTCCTGCGCATCGAGGCCGCTGGCGGCACCGTGCTGCTGCTGTTCGCGCTCGCAGCGGTCGTCTTGTCCAACTCACCCTGGGCACGCCTGTTCTCGGATGCCTGGGTTGCTCCGGCAGGCCTTCAGTTCGGTTCACTGGAGTTCACGCGTTCGTACAGGGCGTGGATCAACGACGGGGCGATGACGCTGTTCTTCTTCCTCGTTGCGCTGGAGCTCAAGAGGGAGCTCGTTCTGGGCGAGCTGAGCAACCCGCGCGTGGCCGCGCTGTCGATCGCGGCAGCCCTGGGCGGCATGCTCGTGCCCGCCGCGCTGTACGTGCTGCTGCAATGGGGCCAGCCCGGCCAGCATGGCTGGGGCACCGTGATGGCAACCGACACCGCATTCGTCATCGGCTGCCTCGCGCTTCTGGGCTCGCGCGTTCCCCAGAGCCTGCGCGTGTTCATGCTCTCGCTCGCGATCGTGGACGACATCGGAGCCATTCTGGTCGTGGCCATCGGCTACAGCAGCCACATCGCCTGGGCCGCGCTCGCGCTCGCCGCGCTCGGCGTCGCGCTCGTGCGCCTGATGGCGCTGGTCGGCGTGCGCACCTTTCCGCTCTACTTCCTGGTGGGCGGTCTGGTCTGGCTTGCGGTGGACGCCTCCGGGATCCACGCCACGATCACCGGGGTGATTCTCGGCCTGATGACGCCGGCCCGCAGATGGGTCAGCGACAAGCGCCTGTACGCGATCCTGGCCCGGGTGGTCGCGCATCCGACGGCCGATGAGGGAAGCGAGGACACGAAGGACAGACGCAGCCTGCAGGTGGCCGAGATCGCGGCACGCGAATCGCTGTCCCCGGTAGAGCGGCTCGAAATCGGGCTGCACCCATGGGTCGGTTTCGTCATCATGCCGCTGTTCGCGTTCGCCAACGCCGGCCTGCCGCTTTCTTTCGGCGAGCTCACGAATTCGGTCACGCTGGCCGTGTTCGCCGGATTCGCGCTCGGCAAACCGATCGGTGTGCTGGGCTTCAGCTGGCTCGCCGTGCGCACCCGCATCGCGCTGCGCCCCCCGGACCTGAGCTGGAGGTTGCTCGCCGGCGCAGGCCTGCTGGCCGGGATCGGCTTCACGATGGCGCTGTTCATCGCCAACCTGGCATTCGACAAGAGCCTGATCGACAGCGCCAAGCTGGGGATCTTCATGGCGTCGGTCTTTTCCGCCCTGGCGGGCCTCGCGCTGCTGAGGCTTGTTCC
>JBAUTD010000496.1:0-3379 GCA_049582045.1 Burkholderiales bacterium | reverse complement strand
GCGCCTGCCCGAGTTTCGCCGCTACGCGGTGAAGGTCGCGCGCCCGGGCGGCGCCGACGCCGAGGCCACCCGGGTGCAGGGCGCCTACCTGCGCGACGTGATGAAGCTGAACCAGGCGGCGGCCAATTTCCGCGTCTTCAGCCCGGACGAGACGGCGTCCAATCGCTGGGGCGCGCTGTTCGAGGTCACCCAGCGCTGTCTGGTGGGCGACGTGCGCCCCGACGACGAGAACGTCTCGCCCGAGGGGCGCGTGATGGAGATGCTCTCGGAGCACCAGTGCCAGGGCTGGCTCGAGGGCTACCTGCTCACCGGCCGGCACGGCTTTTTCTCGTGCTACGAGGCGTTCATCCACATCGTCGACTCGATGTTCAACCAGCACGCCAAGTGGCTCAAGGTGACGCGCAACATCCCGTGGCGCCGGCCGCTCGCCTCGCTCAACATCCTGCTCAGCTCGCACGTCTGGCGCCAGGATCACAACGGCTTCTCGCACCAGGATCCGGGCTTCATCGACCACGTGGTGAACAAGAAGGCCGAGGTGATCCGGGTCTGGCTGCCGCCGGACGCCAATACCCTGCTGTGCGTGACCGACCAGTGCCTGCGCAGCCGCCATCTGGTCAACGTGATCGTCGCAGGCAAGCAGCCCGCGCCGCAGTGGCTGTCGATGGACGAGGCGGTCAAGCACGCGCAGGCCGGGATCGGCATCTGGGCCTGGGCCTCGAACGACGCCGGCGGCGAGCCGGACGTGGTGCTGGGCTGCTGCGGCGACGTGCCGACGCTCGAGACGCTGGCCGCGGTCATGCTGCTGCGCGAGCACGCGCCGCAGCTGAAAGTGCGGGTGGTGAACGTGGTCGACCTGATGCGCCTGCAGCCGCAGTCGGAGCACCCGAACGGACTGCCGGACGCCGACTTCGATGCGATTTTTACCCTCGACAAGCCTATCATCTTCGCCTTTCACGGTTATCCCTGGCTGATCCACCGCCTGACCTACCGCCGCGCGAACCACAGGAATCTGCACGTGAGGGGCTACAAGGAAGAAGGAACCACCACCACGCCGTTCGACATGACGGTGCTGAACAACCTCGACCGCTACGACCTGGTGTGCGACGTCATGGACCGGGTGCCCTCGGTCGGCGCGCGCGCGGCCTACGTCAAGCAGGCGATGCGCGACAAGCTGGCCGAGCACAGGGCCTGGGTGGTCGAGCGCGGCGAGGACATGCCGCAGATCCGCGACTGGCGCTGGCGCGCGCCGAAAGCAACCCGCAAGTGACCCCGACCGGTTCGAGCTCCGCTGCCGCCCCGATCGGGGCGGTCTGGCCCGGCCGTCCCTATCCGCGCGGCGCGACCTGGGACGGCGAAGGGGTCAATTTCGCGCTGTTCTCGGATTCGGCCGAGAAAGTCGAGCTGTGCATCTTCGACGAGGCCGGTCGGCGCGAGCGCCAGAGGATCGAGCTGCGCGAGCGCACCGACGCGGTCTGGCACTGCTACCTGCCCGAGGCGAGGCCGGGCCTGGTGTACGGCTACCGCGTGCACGGGCCCTACAAGCCCGAGCAGGGGCTGCGCTTCAACCCGGCCAAGCTGCTGGCCGATCCCTACGCCAAGGATTTCGTCGGGAGTTTGCGCTGGAGCGACGCGCTTTACGGCTACACCGTCGGCCACAAGCGCGAGGACCTCGCCTTCGACCGGCGCGACAGCGCGACTTTCATGCCCAAGTGCCGCGTGCTCGAGACCGCGTTCACCTGGGGCGACGATCGCCGCCCGGACGTGCCCTGGCACGAAACCGTGATTTACGAGATGCACGTGCGCGGATTCACCATGCGCCACCCCGACGTGCCGCAGGCGCTGCGCGGCACCTACGCCGGGCTCGCGACCGCGCCGGTGCTCGAGCACCTGAAGCGCCTCGGGGTCACCACCGTCGAGCTGCTGCCGGTGCATGCCTTCATCGACGACCGGCGCCTGTTCGAGATGGGGCTGCGCAACTACTGGGGCTACAACACGCTCGGCTTCTTCGCCCCCGAGACCCGCTACTCGGCCTCGGGCAAGGTGAAGGAGTTCAAGACCATGGTGAAGACGCTGCACTCGGCCGGCATCGAGGTCATCATGGACGTGGTCTACAACCACAGCTGCGAGGGCAACCACCTCGGGCCCACGCTTTCGCTGCGCGGGATCGATAACGCGGCCTACTACATTCTCGATCCCGGCAACCCGCGCCACTACGTCGACTACACCGGCTGCGGCAATACCGTGAACCTGGAGCACCCGCGCGCGCTGCAGCTGGTGATGGACTCGCTGCGCTACTGGGCCGAGGAGATGCACGTCGACGGATTCCGCTTCGACCTCGCCTCGGCGCTCGCGCGCGAGGGCGGCGCCGTGCAGCCGCTGGGAGCGTTCTTCGACGTGGTGCGCCAGGACCCGGTGCTGAACCGCGTCAAGCTGATCGCCGAGCCCTGGGACCTCGGTCAGGGCGGCTACCAGGTGGGCAATTTTCCGCTCGGCTGGGCGGAGTGGAACGACCGCTACCGGGACGGGATGCGCGCCTACTGGAAGGGCGACGGCGGCCAGATCGGCGAGTTCGCGCGCCGCTTCACCGGTTCGGCCGACCTGTACGGCCGCTCCGGACGCCAGCCTCACGCGAGCATCAATTTCATCACAGCGCACGACGGCTTCACGCTCGCGGACCTGGTGTCCTACAACGACAAGCACAACGAGGCCAACGGCGAGGACAACCGCGACGGCCACAACAACAACGTTTCGTGGAACTGCGGCGCCGAGGGCCCGACCGACGACCCGGCGATCCTCGAGCTGCGCGCGCGTCAGCGGCGCAACTTCCTCGCCACCCTGCTCCTGTCGCAGGGCGCGCCGATGCTGCTCGCGGGCGACGAGCTCGGGCGCAGCCAGCAGGGCAACAACAACGCCTACTGCCAGGACAACGAGCTCAACTGGCTCGACTGGACGCCGGGCAAGGAGAAGGACGACCTGATCCACTTCATCGCGCGCCTGACCGCGCTGCGGCGCACGCACCCGAGCTTTCGCCGGCGCGACTTCTTCGAGGGCCGGCCGCTGCACGGCGGCGGAGTGAAGGACATCCTGTGGCTCAAGCCCGACGGCAAGGAGATGAGCGACGAGGAGTGGGAGCACGAGGCGGCGCGCAGCCTGGGCGTATACCTTTCCGGCACCGGACTGACCGACGTCGACCGCTACGGCAAGATGAAGCGTGACGACGATTTCCTGATCCTGCTCCACCCGCATCACGAGGACGCCGCCTTCGTGCTGCCGGCGATTCCGGGCGAGCCCTGGCGCGCGCTGTGCGACACCGCGCAGGAGCCCGCCACGCCCGACGCGCGCAGGCACTACTCCGCGGGCGAGACCTACACCCTGCGGG
>JBAUTD010000495.1:0-2933 GCA_049582045.1 Burkholderiales bacterium | reverse complement strand
CGTCGTCTCGCCCGTGCCGCGCAGCACCGACGTCGTGGTCGACTGCCCCGCCGACCGCGCGAGCGACGACGGCTCGCGCCGCGTGCGCAAGGGCGTCACCCAGCTCAACGTAAACGCCGCCTCCATGCAATCGGTCTGGATCGACCTGCGCCGCCCCGGCCACCGCGAGACCATCGACGCCGAGCGGGTGGGAGACTGCAGCCGCTAGCCATGGCGCGCGTCGCCCAATGAACAAGAACCGGTTCGAGTCGTTCTCGGATGGCGTCATCGCCATCATCCTGACCATCATGGTGCTCGAGCTGAAAGTGCCGCAGGAGCCCACCCTGGCGGCGCTCGGGAACTACTGGCCCGTGTACGTCGCCTATCTCCTGTCGTTCGGCAACGTGTTCATGATGTGGGTCGCGCATCACGACATCGTGGCGTCGATTCGTACGGTCGACCACCCGCTGCTGTTCGCCAACGGCGCGCTCCTGTTCTTCATGTCGCTGGTTCCGTTCGCCCTGGCGTTCGCGAGCGAGACGCATTGGAGCGAGCCCATTCCGGTGGCGCTTTACGGCGTGGTCATGCTGGCTGCATCGGGCGGCTTCGTCTGCCTTCGCCTGGCGGCCGGCCGTCGCGCCGAAGATGCGCTGATCCTCGCGGAGCAGCGCTCCCAGGCGATAACCACGCTCGTTCTCGGCTGCGCGTTTCTCGCCGGCAGCGTGGTGGCGTTCTACGTGCCGCGTGCGGCGCTGCTCCTGTACGCGCTGGTCCCGCTTGTGCGCGTCGGCCAGATATTCGCGCGAGGCCGTGCACAGGCGCGACAATGACGGTTCAAGCGCAGACTTGATCATGCTGGACGCGAAGGTCGGCGGCAGGTTCAGGATGTCGTTCACGAATTTCACGACCGGCAACGGGCATTCGTTCGGCGGCGAGTACCGCGAGCTCGAGCCGTTCGAGCGCATCGTGTACACGGACAAGTTCGACGATCCGAACCTGCCGGGGGAGATGGTGACGACGGTTTCCCTGAAGCAGGTGTCCTGCGGAACGGAATTGAGCGTGGTGCAGGACGGCCTGCCGGAAGCGATTCCCCTCGAGATGTGCTACCTCGGCTGGCAGGAGTCGCTCGCCCAGCTCGCGAAGCTGGTGGAGCCCGACATTCCGGACTGACGCCGGCGCCGGGTCCGCCGGGTGTGGAATGTGGCCCATTGCGCGATTATCGTGTTGCGCGATAGTCACACCCGGCCGGAAAGAGGAATTGCTTCCTCACCGCCATGCGGCGCTTGCGCCATCATGAGCCGGATCTTCCCGTTCCGCGGGGCGCAAGGCATGTTGAAGGAAGCGGTCATTTCCGGACTGGCGGTGCTGCTGGCCGCGGCGACTCTCGGCCTCGCGGCATGGAGGCGGCCGCGCGAGGTCGACGATTGGGGCAATCCCTGCATGCGGTTCTTCGGGCCGCGATTCGCGACGCCGATTGCCGGCTTCTTCTTCCTCGCACTGGGGCTGTACGAGGCGAACGACGCCGCGAATTACCGCGACGCGGGCGAGCTGCTGACCTATGCATACGCGCCGATCGCGGTCGCCTTTGCGCTCTTCGCCGTGAACATGTCCTGCGCGACCTACCGGATTTCCCTGAGAATCGACGCCATCGAGAAGGCGGGCTGGCCGTTTTCCGCGAGCAGCTATCTCCTCAAGGACCTCGAGTCGATGCAAGAGAAGGGGCGCGACGTGGTTCTCGGCTTCAGCGACGGCCGCGAGCTGAAGTTGAACGGATTTCTGTCGGGCCGGGAATACTTCGTCGCGCGCCTCGCCGCGCTGACGGGCCGCTCGCTCGGCCGCGCGTCTCTCCTGCCGGCGGGCCGATGACCGGCGGCAGCGGAACTCTCGTGCAACGCTATCGCTGCCCGCACTGCGGCGAACGGACGATCGGCTTCTGGCAGAAGCAGTTCGCGGGCGCCGAGCCGCGGCTGAGCTGCAATCACTGCGGAGCGAAACTGGCGGTGCCTCTCGCGAGATCGTCCCTGGCCGCAGCCGTCGCGACGCTCGTGCCCGCGCTGAGCGCGGTCCTGATCTACGCCGCGTGGGTCCGATTCACGCCGCAGACGCCGCATGGCATCTGGGAAATCTACGGCGTGCTCCTGACCGGGTTTCTGGTCGGAGGCATGGTGGCCGTGTGGGCGCGCCATCGCTTCGTACCTCTCGTCTGCAAGGACGCCTGACGCGGCTCGCGGGATCCGGCTGTTTCGCAAAAGCCGGGCAATGATCGGGGAGGCGGCGCCACGCGGGGGGCGATGGTGGTATGTTCGCCCTAGGGAGGACCGACCACGATGACGGTGTTCGTGGGTTTGCTGCGCGCGGTCAACGCAGGCGGGCGCAAGCGGCTCGACATGGACGCGCTGCGCAAGAGTTGCGAGGCGATCGGGCTGACGGATGTCGTCAGCTACCTGCAAAGCGGCAACGTGGTGTTCTCGTCCACGCAGGAGGACTCGCACGCGCTGGCCGACGCGCTCGAGGCGAAGCTCGCGGCCGACCTGGCCCACGAGATGAACGTGCTGGTGCTGCCGGCCAAGGAGTTCGACGAGATCGTGCGCGCGAATCCGCTCGCGCCGCGCACGGCGAAGGCGGGCAGCCTGTATCACGCGACCTTCCTGTTCCGCCACGTGCCCGAGACGCTGTTCGCCGAGCAGCAGCTGCCGCTGCAGGAAGGCGAGAAGGCGGCGCTGGTGGGGCGGGTGGTTTACCTGTACTGCCCGAATGGCTACGCCAAGACCGCCCTCACCAACGCCTACTTCGAGAAGGCGCTCGGCTCGAGGGCCACGACGCGCAACTGGCGCACCGTGCGCGCGCTGCAGGCGCTGTGCGCCAAGCGGCCGCTACCGACCGCTCCCTAGCCAGCCGTTCCAGATCCGGCGCGCGGGCTCGATCAGCTCGCTCGCGCGCAACCCGACCGGCCC
>JBAUTD010000494.1:0-10485 GCA_049582045.1 Burkholderiales bacterium | reverse complement strand
GGCCGATCTGGCGCAGGTGCGCGCCGAAACGCGCCAGAAAGCGGCGCGTCTGGCCCAAGTCGAGCAGGCGCAGCGCGCCGACCGCAAGCGCATCGTCGCCGAGCGTGCCGAGCGGCGCAGGGTTCTGGCTCGAATCGCGAGCGAAATCCGACACGACAGAAAGGAGATCGGGGTGCTGCGCGCCGACGAAGCGCGCTTGTCGCGCCTGGTGGAGGAAATCGGCCGCGTGTTGGCCGCAAGGCCGCCCCGGGGATACGCGCGGATCGAGCGCGTCCCGGAACTGGGTTCGGCCACTGGCGCGTTCGGCGATCTGCGCGGCAAGCTGCGCCTGCCGGTACGCGGGGAACTGATCGGGCGCTTCGGCGCTCCAAGGGGAACGGGCGGAACCTACCTGAAGGGTTTGTTCATTCGTGCCGCCGAAGGGCAGCCGGTGCGCGCTATTGCCGCGGGACAGGTAGTTTTTGCGGACTGGATGAGGGGCTTCGGAAACCTGCTCATCATCGACCATGGCGAGGGTTACCTTTCGGTCTATGCAAACAACGAGTCCCTGCTCAGGCAGGTCGGAGATGTGGTGGCGCCTGGCGAGCCCATTGCGACTGTCGGCGCCACCGGTGGCAGCCAGGAATCGGGTTTATACTTTGAGCTACGCCACCTCGGCAAACCATTCGATCCGCTGACGTGGGTCGACCGCAAATAAGTCCTGGACCGCGACAAACCGCGCGGGGAAAATCGAACACTATGCGCAGCAAATTTCGCAACGTCGGGCTGGTCCTGATCGGCGTCGTCGCCGGGGTCCTGATCAGCCTCAACCTGCAGGCGATCGCCGACCGCGACACGCCCCAGCCACTTCCGATCGAGGAGCTGCGCGCGTTCACCGATGTGTTCGGCGCGATCAAGCAGAACTACGTCGAGCCGGTGGACGACAAGAAGCTCATCACCGGGGCGATCAACGGCATGGTGTCGGACCTCGACCCGCATTCGGCCTACCTCGACAAGGACGCCTACCGCGAGCTGCAGGTGAGCACCCAGGGGCAGTTCGGCGGCCTGGGCATCGAGGTCGGCATGGAAGACGGGTTCGTCAAGGTCGTCTCGCCGATCGAGGACACGCCCGCGTTCCGCGCGGGCGTCAAGCCGGGCGACCTGATCGTCAAGATCGACAACGCGCTGGTCAAGGGCATGACGCTGAACGAGGCCGTCAAGCGCATGCGCGGCAAGCCCAACACCAAGATCACGCTGACCATCTCGCGCAAAGGCGAGACGCAACCGATCGTCGTGACGCTCACGCGCGCGATCATCCACGTTCGAAGCGTGAAGTCCAAGATGATCGAGTCCGGCTACGGCTGGATCCGCGTGTCCCAGTTCCAGGAAGCCACCGCAGAAAACCTCGCCAAGGCGCTGCAGAAGATGTACCGCCAGGGCGCGCTCAAAGGCCTGGTGCTCGACCTGCGCAACGACCCCGGCGGGCTGCTCTACGGCGCGGTGGCGGTATCCTCGACCTTCCTGCCGGCCGACGCCCTGGTGGTCTCCACCGACGGCCGCACCGAGGACGCCAAGAAACAGTTCCACGCCACCCCCGAGGACCTGCGCGGCGAGGGCGAGGACTTCCTCAAGACGCTGCCGGCGGCGGTCAAAAAGGTGCCGATGGTGGTGCTGGTAAACGGCGGCTCGGCGTCCGCGTCGGAAATCGTCGCCGGGGCGTTGCAGGACCATAAGCGCGCCACGATCATCGGTACGCAGACCTTCGGCAAGGGCTCGGTGCAGACGATCATGCCGCTGAACAACGACACCGCGATCAAGCTCACCACCGCGCGCTACTACACCCCGAGCGGCCGCTCGATCCAGTTGAAGGGCATCACGCCCGACATCGTGGTCGAGGAACCCGGCGACATGGCGGCGCGCCTGCGCGAGGCCGACCTGCAGCATCACCTGGACAACCCGCAGGACTCGAGCCTGCTGGGCAAACCCGCGCCTGACGCCACTCAGGCCGCCGCGAGCGCCAAGCCCGGACTCACCAAGCCGGTCGAGTTCGGCTCGAAGGACGACTTCCAGCTCGAGCAGGCGCTCGCGTTCCTCAAGGGCGAGCCGGTCAAGGGCGAGCCGAGCAAGACCGTCGCCCAGGGCCAGCCCGCGAAATAGCCCAAGTTGGACGACGACCAGCTGCTGCGCTACAGCCGGCACATCCTGCTGCCGGAGATCGGGGTCGAAGGCCAATCGCGGCTGCTCGCGGCGCACGCGCTCGTGATCGGCGCCGGAGGGCTGGGGTGCCCGGCGGCGCTCTACCTCGCCTCGAGCGGCATCGGGCGCCTCACGCTGGCCGATCCCGACCGCGTCGACCTCACCAATCTGCAGCGCCAGATCCTGTACCGCGACGACGCCGTCGGCGCGCTGAAGGTCGAGGCGGCGCGCAAGACTCTTGGCGCGGTCAACCCGTCGGTGACGGTCGTGCCGCTCGCCGAGCGCCTGGAGGGCGAGGCGCTCGAGCGGCTGGTGGCCGAGGCGAACGTAGTGCTCGACTGCAGCGACAACTTTGCCACCCGCCACGCGGTGAACCGCGCCTGCGTGCGGCACGCCAAGCCCCTGGTGTCGGGCGCGGCGATCCGCTTCGACGGCCAGGTGGCGGTGTTCGACCTCAGGCGGGACGATGCGCCGTGCTACGCCTGCCTGTTCCCGGAGGGCGGCGAGACCGAGGAGCTGCGTTGCGCGGTCATGGGCGTGCTCGCGCCTCTCACCGGCGCGGTCGGCGCGCTGCAAGCGGCCGAAGCGATCAAGCTGCTCACCGGCGCGGGCGAATCGCTGAACGGGCGCCTGCTCATGTTCGATGCCCTGCGCGCAGACTGGCGCTCGGTACGCGTGCGCAAGGACCCGGACTGCGCGATCTGCGCGGCTGCGGCGACTCAGGCGGGCAGGTAGGGCCGCTGCGCGGCGAAGCCCTCGCTCGGGCGCTTGACGAACCCGCTGCGGGCGAACTGCTGCAGACTGCCGAGCAAGTAGCACAGCAGCGTCCCGGCCTTCGCCGCCGCCTCGCTCTCCTCGCCCTGGCCCTGGCTCGCGGCAAGCCGCAACGACTGCTTGAGCGTGGCCTCGAAGCGGTCGAAGAACTGGTTCATCCTCGCCCGCAGCCGTTCGTGCTCGCCGATCAGCGCGTCGCCCGTCATCACGCGCACCATGCCGGGGTTCTTCTCGGCGAACGCGAGCAGCATCTCGAGCAGCTTCTGGGTCTGCCGGCCGCCACTGCCCTCGTCCTCGGAGATGCGGTTGGCGAGCGAGAACACCGTGCTCTCGATGAATTCGATCAGGCCCTCGTACATTTGCGCCTTGGAGGCGAAGTGCCGGTAGAGCGCGGCCTCGGAGACATCCAGCCTGGCCGCCAGTGCGGCAGTCGTGATGCGCTCCCACTTCGGCGCCTCGAGCATCTGCGCGAGGGTCTTCAGGATCTCGAGCCTGCGTTCGCCTTTGGCGCGGGGCATGGGGGGGTGCGGGGGTGGAAGGCTGTCCGGATTCTAGCCTCAAGCGTACCTGAACACGAGCCGGGGCAGCTCGAGCACCGAACTCACCCGCAGGTCGACGAATGAAACGCGACGCTTCTCGCGGCTGACCCATACCGTCGACATTCCCAGGCGCTTCGCGGTGCGCAGGTTCTCGAGCGAGTCGTCCAGGAACGCGCAGCGGTGGGGGTCCATGTCGTGCTTGCGCAGCAGCAAATGAAAGCCATGTGCCGCCGGCTTGCCGCGAAAGCGCGCATCCTCGATCGTGTATACGGCGTCGAACCAGCGCGCGACGCCGATCGCGCGCAGCACCTCCTCGACATAATGGCGCGGCGCGTTGGAGAACACGAGCTTCCTGCCGCCCAGGCGCGCGAGCGCGTGGCGCAGGGCGTTCTCATGCACCACCATGTCGGCCAGCTCGGGAAAGCGGTGCGTCTCGGCCAGGAAGCGGCGCGGGTCGGTGCCGTAGTGTCGCATCAGCCCGTTCAGGGTGGTGCCGTAGCGCAACCAGAAGCCGCGCCGCATCTCGTTCGCGCCCGCCTCGTCCAGCCCGAAATGGCGCCGCAGATACGCGTTGATCTGCTCGTGCATCGACGGGAAGATGCGCGCGCTCGCATCGTGCAGCGTATTGTCGAGATCGAAAATCCAGACCCGCCGCGAGGGCGGGAGGCGCGCGATGCGCATTACTTGCTGCGGATCAGCGTGCCGACCCCCTGGTCGGTCAGGACCTCGAGCAGCAGCGCGTGCGGCACCCGTCCGTCGATGATGTGCACGCTCTTGACGCCGGCGCGCGCGGCATCGAGCGCGGAAGCGATCTTGGGCAGCATGCCGCCCGAGAGCGTGCCCGCGGCCAGCATGGCGTCGATCTGCTTCGGCGTGACCCCGGTCAGCAGCTTGCCCTGCTCGTCGAGCACGCCCGGCGTGTTGGTGAGCAGCACCAGCTTCTCGGCATGCAGCACCTCGGCCAGCTTGCCCGCCACCAGGTCCGCGTTGATGTTGTAGGACAGGCCATCCGCGCCGACCCCGATCGGGGCCACCACCGGGATGAACCCGCCCTGCTCGAGCGAGTCGATGACCCCGGGGTCGATCGACTCGATTTCGCCCACCTGCCCGATGTCGAGCAGCTCGGCCGGCTTCTCGCGCGAAGGCATCAGGAGCTTCCTGGCGCGGATGAAGGCGCCGTCCTGCCCGGTCAGCCCCACCGCTCGGCCGCCCGCCTGGTTGATGAGCGTGACGATGTCCTTGTTGACCGCGCCGCCGAGCACCATCTCGACCACGTCCATGGTCGCGGCGTCGGTGACCCGCATGCCCTGGACGAACTCGCTGCGGATGCCGAGCTGCTTGAGCAACTGCTCGATCTGCGGCCCGCCGCCGTGCACCACCACCGGGTCCATGCCCACGAGCTTCAGCAGCACCACGTCGCGCGCGAAGTCCGCCTGCAGCGCGGTATCCACCATGGCGTTGCCGCCGAACTTGACCACGATGGTCTTGCCGTGGAAGCGACGGATATAGGGCAGCGCCTCGGCGAGGATGCGCGCCTTTGTCGCGGCGTCGTTGGGTTGGGTCATGGCGATCCGATTCTACAAAGAAAAAGGGCCGGCGGTTGCCGGCCCTTCGGTCACGGTGCCTGTCGCGTCAGTTTATCGCGATCTGCTTGCGCGCCGCAGCCGCCTTCTTCGGCAGCGTCAACTCGAGCACGCCGTCGCGGAACTTCGCCTGCGCGGCGGCCTCGTCGATTTCCTGCGGCAGCGCGAAGCTGCGGCTCACCTTGCCGTACAGGCGCTCGGAATGCAGCACCTGCTCGTCTTCGGCGACTTCTTTCTCGCGCCTGAGCTCGGCGCTGAGCGTGACCTGGGCGCCGTCGATCGTGACCTGGATGTCTTCCTTGCGCACGCCGGGCAGCTCGGCGCTGACCGTGTAGGCACCGTCCTTCTCGGCGACGTCGACTTTCATTCGCGGAAGCTCGGCGCGGGCCTCGTTGTACATCGGCCGCACCAGGAAGCCCTTGAACAGGTCGTCGACCAGGTCGTTTAAGGGGTCGAATCGGGTAAGATTGCTCATAAGCGTCTCCATTGCGGGTGGCTAAGTGTTCCTGCAATGCCACAAATGGGGCGCGGCGGCCGCGTTTCAACCCCCCCGGCACCCCTTATGCCCCCGCCCGGCGATCTCCGTTCCCAGCTCGAGGGCCAGCGCGCCTACCTGCTGCGCTACGCCACCCTCCAGCTGCGCGACTCCGACCGGGCGGAGGACTGCGTGCAGGAGACCCTGCTCGCCGCGCTCGCCGGCGCTGCGGGCTACGACGGGCGCTCGAGCCTGCGCACCTGGCTCACCGGGATCCTGAAGCACAAGATCGTCGACGCAATCCGGCGCTCGAGCCGCGAGCCGGCCACGGCGTTCGAGCCCGAGGGCGACGAGGCCGAGTTCGACGCCCTATTCGATCCGCGCGGCCATTGGGCCGAGGCGCCCTCGGCCTGGGAACGCCCGGAGGGCGCCCTCGAGCGGTCCCAGTTCCTCGCCGCGCTCGAGGCCTGTCTCCAGCAGCTCCCGGCGAGGACCGCGCGCGCATTCATGATGCGCGAGCACATGGGGCTGGAAACCGAGGAGATCTGTAAGGAACTGGGAATCACCGCGACGAATTGCTGGGTGATGTTGTACCGCGCGCGAATGGCGCTGCGCCTGTGCCTGGAGCAAACCTGGAAATGAAGATGATGCCGCCGTGCAAGGAAGTGACGCGCCTGGTCTCGCAGGGCCTGGATCGCAGGCTCGGCTTCGGCGAGCGGGTCGCGCTGCGCGTTCACTTCGCGATCTGCGGGGGCTGCAGAAACTTCGAGCGCCAGATGAAGCTCCTGCGCGAGGCCGCGCAACAGCTCGCCGGGACAGACCCTCAAAGCACGTAGCGCGCCAGGTCCTCGTTCCTCGCCAGCTCGGCGAGCCGTGCGTCGACATAGGCCGCGTCGATCATGACCGTCGCCGCACCGCGCTTGCCGGCCTCGAACGAGATCTCCTCGAGCAGCTTCTCGAGCACGGTGTAGAGCCGCCGCGCGCCGATGTTCTCGGTCTTCTCGTTCACCTGGTAGGCGATTTCCGCCAGCCGCCGGACCCCTTCCGGGCGGAACTCGAGCGTCACGCCCTCGGTCTCGAGCAGCGCCTGGTACTGCTTGACCAGGCTCGCGTCGGTCGAGGTGAGGATCTGCTCGAAGTCATCCACCGAAAGCGAATCGAGCTCGACGCGTATCGGCAGACGGCCCTGCAGCTCCGGGATCAGGTCCGAAGGCTTGGCGAGGTGGAACGCCCCCGAGGCGATGAACAGGATATGGTCGGTCTTGACCATGCCGTACTTGGTCGCGACCGTGGTGCCCTCGACCAGCGGCAGCAGGTCGCGCTGCACGCCCTGGCGCGAGACGTCCGCGCCGGAGATCTCGCTGCGGCTCGCGACCTTGTCGATCTCGTCCAGGAAAACGATTCCGTTCTGCTCCGCGTTGGCGAGCGCCTTGGCTTTCAGATCGTCGTCGTTCACCAGCCGCGCGGCCTCCTCGTCCGTGACGAGCTGCAGCGCCTCTCGGATGCGCAGCTTCCTCAGCTTCCGGCGCCCGCCGGCGAGATTCTGGAACATGCCCTGGATCTGCGAGGTCAGCTCCTCCATCCCCGGCGGAGCGAGGATCTCCATCTGCTGCGGGCTGGCGGCGAGCTCGAGCTCGATTTCCTTGTCGTCGAGCTCGCCCTCGCGCAGCTTCTTGCGGAATTTCTGGCGCGTTGCGGTCTGCTCCGCCTCGACCCCGCGCGCGGGCGGCAGCAGCGCATCGAGCACCCGCTCCTCGGCCGCGTCCTGCGCGCGCGCGCGCACCGCCCGCATCGCATGCTCGCGCGTTTCCTTGATGCTGATCTCGACCAGGTCGCGAACGATCGTGTCGACGTCGCGCCCGACGTAGCCGACCTCGGTGAATTTGGTCGCTTCGACCTTGATGAACGGCGCGCCGGCCAGCCGAGCCAAGCGGCGCGCGATCTCCGTCTTGCCCACGCCGGTGGGCCCGATCATGAGGATGTTCTTGGGCGTGATTTCCTGCCTCAGCGGCTCGGCAACCTGCTGCCGCCGCCAGCGGTTCCTGAGCGCAATCGCCACCGCGCGCTTGGCCTTTGCCTGGCCCACGATGTGCTTTTCGAGCTCGTGGACGATTTCCTGCGGAGTCATCTGCGTCATTCGAGCACCTCGATGACGCGCTGGTTGTTGGTGTAGATGCACAGGTCGGCGGCGATCGCGAGCGACTTGTCGACGATGTCGCGCGCGCCCAGCCCGGTGTTCTCCAGCAACGCCCGCGCGGCGCTTTGCGCGTAGGGACCGCCCGAGCCGATCGCCACGATCCCCTGCTCGGGCTCGAGCACGTCGCCCATGCCGGTGATGATCAGCGAATGCTCGCGGTCGGCCACCGCGAGCATCGCCTCCAGGCGCCGCAGGATACGGTCGGTGCGCCAGTCCTTGGCCAGCTCGACCGCCGAGCGCAGGACATTACCCTGATGCTTGTCCAGTTTCGCCTCGAACCGCTCGAAAAGAGTGAAGGCGTCGGCGGTGCCGCCGGCGAAGCCCGCCAGGATGCGGTCGTTGTAAAGCCGCCGCACCTTGCGCGCGCCCGCCTTGAGCACGATGTTGCCCAGCGTCACTTGCCCGTCGCCGCCGAGTGCGACATCGGGGCCGCGCCGGACCGACAGGATGGTGGTGCCGTGCAGTTGTTCCATGGTGCCCTTCAGTTGCGGTTACGCGCGGTGACCTTGGCCAGCGCGGAGACGCCCATCACCTCGAACAGCGCCGCGATCAGCTGGTTCACATTGTCGAGCTCGAGTCGCCCGCCATCGCGGATGAGGTCCGCCGCGAGATTGAGCAGCGCCGCCGCGAGCTCGGAGGGCCGACACCACTTCGATGTTCAGACGCGAATCGATGCCCACCTGGGTGCGCTGCGCACGCTCGTTGCGCCAGCCCACCGGCAGCTCCAGGGTCGAATCGGGCGACTTGCCCGCCTTCTTGCGCGGCTTGCTGTCGCCGGAATTGGAACTCACGCAGCCCTCCTTCGCCCCGGGCTCACTTCGCCAGGCACTGCTCCAGGCCGGCGACGAAAAGGTCCCGCGGCAGCTTCTTGCCGATGAACACCAGCACCGAGCGCTTCTTCTCGCCCTTGCCCCAGGGTTTGCCGAGGTCGCCGCCCATCATCATGTGCACACCCTGAAACACCACTCGCCGCGGGTTGCCCTTCATCCACAGCACCCCTTTGTAGCGCAGCAGGTCGGGGCCGTAGACCTGGATCATGCCCGACAGGAACTGCTCCAGCTTGTCGCCGTCGAAAGCCTTGTCGGAACGGAACACGAACGACTCGACCTCGTCGTGGTGCTCGTGGTGGATGTCGGTCAGAAACTCCGGGTCGAGGTCGAGAATCGCGTTCAGGTTGAAGCCGCGGATGTCGAGCACCTCTTCTAGCGGCGCCTCGCCGAAGTGAACCTTCCTGATTGGCGCGCGCGGATTCATCAGGCGAATGCGCTCCGAGAGCCTCTTCACCTCGTCTTCGCCGACCAGGTCCGTCTTCGACATCAGGATCCGGTCAGCGAAACCGACCTGCTCCTGCGCCTCGTGAAACTCGTCGAGCTGCTTTTCGGCGTGTTTTGCGTCCACCAGCGTGATGATCGAGTCCAGCAGGAAGTAGTTGCCGATCTCCTCGTCGGTGAAGAAGGTCTGCGCCACCGGGCCCGGGTCGGCCATGCCGGTGGTCTCGATCACCACCCGGTCGAACTTGAGCGCGCCCTGGCTGCGCCGCTGCTTGAGCTCGCCCAGGATCCGGATCAGGTCGCCGCGCACGGTGCAGCAGATGCAGCCGTTGTTCATCTCGATGATCTGCTCGTCGCCGCTCTCGATGATGTCGTTGTCGACCCCGACCTCGCCGAACTCGTTCTCGATCACCGCCACGCGATGGCCGTGGTCTTCCTTCAGGATGCGGTTCAGCAGCGTCGTCTTGCCGCTTCCCAGGAATCCCGTCAGGATGGTCACGGGAACCATGTTTTCCTGCTGCATGATGACTCCTTCCGAAGGGCGGCATTCTACCGCCACGGGTCCCACCGCTACGAACGAAGTACGAGCAGGCCTTTCAGGTAGTCGCCTTCGGGGAACTCCAGCGCCACGGGATGGTCGGCCGCTGGGCCGAAGCGCTCCACAATCTTGCCCTCGACCCCGGCGTCGAGCGCAGCGCCGGCCACGATCGACTGGAAAAGCTCCGCCGGAACGCCGCCCGAGCACGAGAAGGTCGCCAGCAGCCCGCCGGGCGCGAGCAGCTTGAACGCGAGCAGGTTGATGTCCTTGTAGGCGCGCGCGGCGTTCTTGGCCTGCGCGGCGGTCGGCGCGAACTTGGGCGGATCGAGCACCACCAGCCCGAAGCGCGCGCCACGATCGCGCAGCGTGCGCAGGTGCGCGAATACGTCCGCCTGCACGAATTCGATTCGCCCGGTGTCCAGCCGGTTGGCCGACAGGTTCTCGCGCGCCACCTCGAGCGCCGGAGCCGAGCTCTCGAGCGCGAGAACGCGCTCGGCGCCGCCGGCGAGCGCGGCGAGCGCAAAACCGCCCGTGTAGCAGAATCCGTCCAGCACCTCGCGCCCCACGGCAAGCGCGCGCACGCGCTGTCGATTGTCGCGCTGGTCGAGGAAAAAGCCCGTCTTCTGCCCCTGCTCGACGTCGACGTGAAAGCTCAAGCCGTGCTCGACGATCGCGCAGCGCGCCGCCGCCCGGTCGCCGCGCACGAACCCGCAGCGCGGCTCGAGGCCCTCGAGCGAGCGCACTTCGGCGTCCGAGCGCTCGTACACCGCCTCGCATCCGGTCAGCTCCACGAGCGCGTCCAGGATCGGCTCGCGCCAGCGCTCGGCGCCGGCGGAAAGGAACTGCGCCACCAGCACGTCGTCGTAGCGGTCGACCACCAGGCCGGGCAGGCCGTCGGATTCGGCGTGAACCAGGCGCAGCGCGTTGCTGTGC
>JBAUTD010000493.1:0-7300 GCA_049582045.1 Burkholderiales bacterium | reverse complement strand
GGCCGATCTGGTGCGCTTCCGAGAACTGCGGGCCAAGAATTTCATCAGCCAGGCGGAGTTCGACCGGCGCGAGAGCGCGCTTGCGACGGCCGAATCGGCGTACCAGGCCGCGCGCGCCCAGGCGCGGCAGGCAGCCAACCAGGAGCGCTATGCCGTGCTGCTGACCGACAGCGGGGGCGTCGTGACCGCGGTTCAGGCCGAGGCGGGCCAGGTGGTGGCGGCGGGGCAACCGGTGCTGAGCGTCGCCCGGCCGGGCGAGAAGGAGGTGGCGTTCGCGGTTCCGGAGGCGCAGCGCCGGCTGCTCGAGGCGGCGGACCGGCTCGAAGTCTCGCTAAACGCGCTTCCCGGACGCCGCTGGAAGGCGACGCTGCGCGAACTTTCGCCGGCGGCCGATCCGGTTACGCGCACCTTTGCGGGGCGCGCCACGATCCTCGATCCGGGCGAGGAGGTCGCCCTGGGGATGAGCGCGCGCATCAAGGCGAGCGTGGACGGGCCGCGCGCACGCATCGAGCTCCCGCTCTCGGCGCTGTATGCGCGCGGCGCTGCGCCGCAGGTGTTCCTGGTCGACGCACAGGGCACGGTGCGGCTGCAGACGGTGAAGACCGGCGGCGTCAGCGCGCAGCGGGTGATCATCGAGGCAGGGCTCGCGCAGGGCGACGTGGTGGTCGTCGCGGGGGCGTCTCTGCTGCGCCCCGGTCAGCGGGTACGGGTGCTCGAAACCAGCGACCGCGCGCAGTGACCAAGTCCGGCTTCAACCTCTCGGCGGCGGCGCTCAAGCACCGCCAGCTCACGCTGTTCTTCCTGGTCGTGATCGCCATCGGCGGCGCGGCGGCCTACTTTCAGCTCGGCCAGCGCGAGGATCCGGACTTCGCCTTCCGCGCGATGGTGATCCGCACGCTGTGGCCGGGCGCCACCGCGGAGCAGGTCAACCGCGAGGTCACCGACCGGATAGAGAAGAAGCTGCAGGAAACGCCGTACTTCAAGTGGACGCGCAGTTACTCCAAGCCGGGCGAGTCGCTGATCATCCTCGAGCTGCTCGACACCGCGGCGGCGAAAGACGTGCCGCAAATCTGGTACCAGGTGCGAAAGAAGGTGGGCGACGTCCGCTATACGCTGCCGCCCGAGATCCAGGGACCGTTCTTCAACGACGAGTTCGGCGACGTGTTCGGCTCGATCTACGCCTTTACCGCGGACGGCTTCAGTCACTCCGAGCTGCGCGACTACGTCGAGAGGGCGCGCCAGGCGCTGTTGCGCCTGCCGAACGTCGCCAAGATCGAGCTGATTGGCGTGCAAGACGACAGGATCTTCGTCGAGCTGCCGCCCAAGAAGCTCGCGGCGCTCGGCATCGACCCGCAGCAGATCGCGCAGGCGCTGCAGGCGCAGAACGCCGTGGTGAGCCCTGGCACGGTCGAGACGCGCGACAACTCGGTCGCGCTGCGCGTCACCGGCCAGCTCGACTCGGTGGCGGACGTCGCGGCGCTGCGCCTGCACGCCAACGGCAGGACCTTCCGCCTGGGCGACATTGCCCACGTCTACAGGGGATACGTCGATCCGCCGATTTCGACCATGCGCTACGCGGGCAAGGAGGCCATCGGCCTGGCCGTGTCGATGGCGGCCAAGGGTGACGTGCTCAAGCTCGGGGCGGACCTCAAGCGCGCCATGGCTCAGCTCAAGAGCGAGCTGCCGGTGGGCATCGAATTCCATCAGGTGTCCGACCAGCCTGCGGTGGTCAAGACGGCGATCGGCGAGTTCATGGCCGCGCTCGGCGAGGCGGTCGCCATCGTGCTGGTGGTGTCCTTCCTGTCGCTCGGCGCGCGCACCGGGCTGGTGGTCGCGCTCACCATCCCGCTGGTGCTCGCGGGAACCTTCCTCGCAATGTACTACTTCGGCATCGACCTGCAGCGCGTCTCGACCGGCGCGCTTATCATCGCGCTGGGCCTGCTGGTAGACGACGCCATGATCGCGGTGGAGATGATGGCGCGGAAGCTGGAGGAAGGCTTCGACAAGGTCACCGCCGCGACCTACGCGTACTCCACGACCGCGTTTCCGATGCTATCGGGCACGCTGATTACCGCCGCGGGCTTCCTGCCGATCGCGACCGCCAAGTCGACCACCGGCGAATACACCTTCAGCATCTTCGCGGTCACCACCACCGCGCTGATCATCTCGTGGTTCGCGGCCGTGACCGCGACGCCGTTCATCGGCTCGCTGCTGCTCAAGGAGCACCGCGTCGACGACGGCGGGCAGCCGCGCGACGTCTACGACAAGCCGTTCTACCGCCGGCTGCGCGCGCTGATCGAGTGGTGCATCGCGCACCGCAAGACGGTCCTCGCGGCCACCGCCGGCGTGTTCGTGCTCGGCGTGGCCGGCATGGGGCTGACCGAGAAGCAGTTCTTCCCCTCCTCGAACCGCGACGAGCTGCTGGTCGAGCTCTGGCTGCCCGAGGGCAGCTCGATCCGGGCCTCGGAGCGCGAGGCGGCAAAGCTCGAAGCGATGCTGGCAAAGGACGACGACGTCGAGACCTACGTCACCTACGTCGGCAACGGTTCGCCCAGGTTCTTCCTCTCGCTCGAGCAGCAGCTGTTTCGCGCCAACTTCGCCCAGACCATCGTGCTGACCAGGAATCTCGCCGCGCGCGAGAGGGTGGTCGGGCGGCTGCGGCGCGTGTTCGAGAACGGATTCCCTGGCGTCAGGGCGCGCGTCAACCGCGTACCGCTCGGTCCGCCGGTGAATTACCCGGTCCAGTTCCGGGTCGTCGGCGCCGACCCGGCGACGCTCAAGACGATCGCCGACCGCGTGGCCGCGCGCGTGCGCGCGAACCCCTACACGCGCGACGTGAACGTCGACTGGGGCGACAAGGTGCTTGCGATGCGGGTCGCCGTCGACCAGGAGACGGCGCGCGCGCTCGGGGTGAGTTCGTCCACCGTCGCGCGCGCGCTCGCAGCGGCCGAGAGCGGCGTCACCATCGGCCAGTACCGAGAGGGCGACCGCCTGATCGACGTCGAGCTACGGGCACCGAGGGACGGCCGCGGCTCGCTCGCGGCGCTGGGCGAGCTGCCCGTGCCGACGCCCTCGGGCAAGAGCGTGCCGCTCGCGCAGCTCGCCAGCGTGCACGAGTCGCTTGAAGAGCCGATCCTTTGGAGCCGCAGCCGCGAGCTCACCCTCACGGTCCGGGCCGATATCGTCGACGGCGTGCAGGCGCCGGACGTCACCACCCAGGTCCAGCCGCGCCTGGCGGACGTCGAAAGGAGCCTGCCGAGCGGCTACCGGATCGAGGCGGGCGGCGCGTTCGAGGAAAACACTAAGGCCCAGGCCTCAATCGCCGCCGGCATGCCGATGATGATCGCGATCGTGCTCGGCCTGCTCATGATCCAGCTTAAGAGCTTTTCGCGCACGTTCATGGTGGTCCTCACCGCCCCGCTCGGCCTGGTCGGCGTCGCGCTGGCGCTGCTCGCCTTCGGCCAGCCGTTCGGCTTCGTCGCCATGCTGGGCACCATCGCTCTCGGCGGAATGATCATGCGCAACACCGTGATCCTGGTCGATCAGATCGAGCAGGACGTGCGCGCCGGCAATCCGACCTGGGTCGCGATCCGGGAAGCCACGGTTCGGCGCTTCCGGCCGATCACGCTCACCGCCGCCGCGGCGGTGCTGGCGATGATTCCGCTCACCCGCAGCGTGCTGTGGGGCCCGATGGCCTTCGCCATCATGGGCGGCCTGATCGTGGCCACCATTCTCACCATTCTCTTCGTTCCGGCGCTCTACGCGGCGTGGTTCCGCGTCGAGCACGGCGAGGAGCGCGAGTTCGTCGCGCCCTAGCGCCGGCGCGTAGAATGTCGCGACTCGCTGCGGAGGCGATCATGGCGATTCGCATAGTCCGGCTGGGCACCGCGAGGGCGCACGACGAAGGGCTGCGCATCGGCACCGTCAGGCGCCCGCCGCGGGGGGTGCCGAAGAGCGCGTACGCGTCGCAGAACTGGTACGACGTGTGGTACCCGATCCTCGCGCCCAGCCCGCAGACCGTGAAGCTCGGGCAGAACGCGCGCAGCGCGCGCGAGTGGGGTGCGTTTGGGAGGAGGTATCGAGCGGAGATGCGCGCGCCGGATGCCGCGCACGCCATCGAGCTGCTCGCTGCGCTGTCGCACCAGGCGAATTTTTCGGTCGGCTGCTACTGCGCCGACGAGTCGCGCTGCCACCGCTCGGTGCTGCGCACCCTGCTCGCGGAGAGGGGGGCGAAGCTCGCCTGAAGCGCGAGCGCCGGATTGCATGTTCATCGGACATTACGCAGTCGCCTTCGCCGCCAAGCGCGCCGTGCCGAGGGTCTCGCTCGGAGTGCTGGTCGGTGCGGCGTCGCTGCTCGATCTGCTGTGGCCCGTGTTCCTGCTGCTCGGCTGGGAGGCGGTGCGCGTCGAGCCAGGCAACACCGCGCTTGCGCCGCTCGCGTTCGTGCGCTATCCGATCTCGCACAGCCTGGTCGCGGCGGCCGGCTGGTCGGCGCTTTGCGGGGCGCTCTACTGGGGCGCGAGGCGCTACCGCTCCGGCGCGGTGGTGGTGGGGCTGGTGGCGCTTAGCCACTGGTACCTGGACGCGATCGTGCACGGGCCCGATCTGCCGCTGTACCCCGGATCGCCGCTCAAGGTCGGGATCGGGCTGTGGAACTCGATTCCGGCGGCGGTGCTGCTCGAGGGCCTGATGTTCGCGGGCGGGGTCTGGCTCTACGCCCGCGGCACGCGCGCGAAAGATGCGATCGGGCGTTACGCGTTCCTCGGGTTCGTCGGGTTCATGGCGCTCGTGTATGCCGCCAACCTCCTCGGGCCGCCGCCGCCGAGCTGGCAGGCCGTGGCCTGGGTCGGGCTCGCGGCCTGGCTGTTCCCGTTCTGGGCCGAGTGGTTCGACCGGCACCGGATCCGATGAAGCTCGAGCAGCAGGACCTGGACAAGATCGCCGCGCTCACGCTGGAGCACTATAACCAGCGCGCGCAGGACTTCTGGGAAGGCACGCGCGGGCACGACGTATCGCAGAATGTCGCCGCGCTGCTGCGCCACATCGAGGGCGAGCCGCCGTTTGCGATCCTCGACCTCGGCTGCGGGCCCGGTCGCGACCTGAAGGTGTTCGCCGGGCTCGGCCACGTCGCCGTGGGGCTGGACGGAGCGCAGCGCTTCGCGCAGATGGCGCGCGAGAACAGCGGCTGCGAGGTGTGGCTGCAGGACCTGCTCGCGCTCGAGCTGCCGCCGGCGCGCTTCGACGGCGTCTACGCGAACGCCGTGCTGTTCCATATCCCGAGCCAGGAACTGCCCCGCGTGCTGGCCGAGCTGCGCGTCGCGCTACGGCCCGGCGGCGTGCTGTTCAGCTCGAACCCGCGCGGCAACAACGAGGAAGGCTGGACTCGCGGGCGCTACGGGGCCTACCACGACCTGGAATCGTGGCGCCGCTTCATGACGCTGGCGGGGTTCACCGAGCTCGAGCACTACTACCGTCCGCCAGGGCTGCCGCGCCCGCAGCAGCCCTGGCTCGCGACGGTCTGGCGCCGTTCCGGCTAGCGAAAGCGTCCGCCCGGGCCGCGCGCCCCGGACCCCATCGCGACGAAACTCTGATCCGCGATCGCACGCTGCTCGGGGCTGAGCGTCGCGTACAGATCCTTGAACGCGGCGGTCATCGCTTCGTGCTGGGTTACGCGCTGCTTCATCATCGCGTCGTGCTGCGCAAGGCGCTCGGGCGCGCTGGCCTGGGTGCCGCCCTGCATCGCGGCGCGCCAGGCCTGCATGCTCTCGGCCTGCGCCTTCGCCTGCGCGGCGTAGGCTTGCCACGCGGTTTCCTGAGCGGCGGTGATTTTCAGCTCGGCCTTCATCTCGGCCAGTCGGCCTTCCATCGCTGCGCCGGGATTGCCGTGGTATCCGTAACCCATCATCCTTCCCGGTCCCATGCCGCCCATCATGTAGCCGGGTCCCCCGCCCATGCCGGGACCGTAACCCATGCCCGGACCGTAGCCCATGCCGGGTCCGTAGCCCTGCGCGCTGACCATCGCGGCCGCGAGCCCGAGGCTCAATGCCGCGCCGACGCCGAGTGCAATCTTAGTGGTGCGTTTCATGATTCTCTCCGTTGGTTGAATTCGGTGACTTCGCTACGGTTCCCATTGCAGCACCCGGACGTAACGGGCCGGTTGGCTTTTTGTAGCGCGTCGTATCTTTCGTCCCGCTTGTTACGCTAGGCTACAAATCCGTCTCTGGGCAGGGTGTAACCGGTCGAAAATGCCGTCATGGATAGCCAGGACCACATCCTGATCGTCGACGACGACGCGGACATCCGCGATCTGCTGGGCGACTACCTGGCCAAGAACGGCTACCGGGCGAGCGTCGCCGCGGACGGCAATGCGATGTGGACGGCGCTCGCGCGCGGCAAGGTCGACCTGATCGTGCTCGATCTGATGCTGCCCGGCGAGGATGGCCTGACGCTGTGTCGCAAGCTGCGCGGGGAAGCGGACACCCCGGTGATCATGCTCACCTCGCTGGGCGAGGAGACCGACCGCATCGTCGGGCTCGAGATGGGCGCGGACGACTACCTCTCGAAGCCGTTCAGCCCGCGCGAGCTGGTGGCGCGGATCAAGAGCGTGCTGCGGCGCGCCCGCAGCCTGCCGCGCAATCTGCGCGCCGACGATGCGAGCGAGATCCGCTTCGCCGGCTGGCGCCTGCTCACCGGCCCGCGCCACCTGGTTTCAGCCGATGGCGTGGTCACCTCGCTGAGCGGCGGCGAGTACCAGATGCTGCGGATCCTGCTCAGCCATCCCAACCACGTCCTCTCGAGAGACCAGCTCATGGTACTGTCCAAGGGCCACGAGGCGGACCCGCTCGATCGCAGCATCGACATCCAGATCAGCCGGCTGCGCCACCGCCTGAAGGACGACCCGTCCGATCCGCGGATCATCAAGACCGTGCGCGGCGAGGGCTACCTGCTCGCGGTGCCGGTCGAGGTCAAGCGCTGACGGGCGCGGCGATGGAACGCTTCCTGCCGCGAAGCCTGTTCGGCCGCCTGGTGCTGGTGCTGCTCGGGGGGCTCGTCGTGGCGCAGCTGGCCGCGGCGTACATCAACCTCGCAGAGCGCGACCGGCTGCTCTACCGCGCGGGCGGGATGCAGCTCGCGCAGCGCATTGCCGACATCGCCAAGCTGCTCGATTCGGTCGCCCCGCAGGAGCGGCGCAGGATCGCGGCGGTGTTCAACGCGCCGCCGCTCGTGGTCTCGCTCGATCGCGCGCCGCTCGCCCAGGCCGGCGACGACGAGGCGCAGAGCTCGGTGTTCGCCGGCGTGC
>JBAUTD010000492.1:0-6847 GCA_049582045.1 Burkholderiales bacterium | reverse complement strand
GCCGAGACCAACCAGCAGCTCGAGCGCCTTGCGCGTGCGCTCGAGACGCTGCCGCCGGCGCAGCGCGAGGTGTTCCTGATGCGCGAGGAGGGCGGGCTGTCGCTGGCGGAGATTGCGGCCGCGACCGGCAGCAACCAGGAAGCGGTCAAGAGCCGGCTGCGCTACGCGGTCGCGAAATTGCGCGAGGCGCTCGATGGCTGAACCCGAAGACGACAAACTCGACGAGCGCTATCGCGCGCTCGGGCGCGAGGAGCCGCCGCCAGCGCTCGACGAGAGGATTCTGGACGCCGCTCGTCGGGCGGCGCAGTCGCGTCCGGGCCGCCGCCATTGGATGCTGCCGGCGTCGATTGCCGCGGTCATCGTGCTGTCGGTCGGCGTGGCGCTGCAGGTGCAGCGGGGGCGCTCCGACCTGGTCGATCAGCACCGCTCCCCGGCCGAGGCCGGCAAGGCGGCCGAGCCGACATCGGCTCCGCCGTCCGCGCCGCGGGCGTCGGACAATGTCATGCGGGCCCCGGCGCTCGAACGCAAGCTGCAGGAAGTCCCGGCCCGGCCCGCCGCGCAGTCGTCGAGCCTTTCGGCCGGGCAGCCAATTGAAGCGCCGCCCGAGCAGTGGCTGGCGCAAATCGCCGAATTGCGCCGCGAGGGGCGCGACGGCGAAGCCGACCGCCAGCTCGCCGAGTTCCGTCGTCGCTTTCCGGACTACCGCATCCCCGAGGCGATGCAGCAGAAGATAGCGCCGCGCTAGGCCGTCGGCTTCTCGCCCGCCGCCTGCAGGTAGACCGCGCAGGCGTCGAGCCCGCCGAGCGAGGCGCGCCGCGCGGACTGGAACTGGCTGCGCACCAGGGCGGCAATCGGCGTCGGCCGGTCGAGCTGTTGCGCCATGCCGAGGAAGTAGCGCAGGTCCTTCTCCATCAGCGCGAGCTGGAACTGCGGCTTGAAATCGCGCTGGAACATCATCGGCATCTTGCTCTTGAGCAGCCGCGAAGCGGCCGCGCCTTCGCCCAGGATCTCCAGTGCTGCGTCCCTGCCGATGCCCGCGGCTTCCGCGATCTGGACGGCTTCGGCCACCGCGGCGGTCATGGTGCCCGAGAGCATGTTGTTGATCAGCTTGACGGTTGCGCCCGCGCCCGAGTCGCCGGCGCGCTTCGCCATGCGACCCATCGCCGCAAACAGGGGCTGCGCCTTGTCGAACGCCTGCTGCGGTCCGCCGACCATGAACACCAGTTCGCGTCCCTGCGCCTGCTTCAGGCTGCCGGAAACCGGCGCGTCGAGGTAGGCGCAGCCGCGCTCCGCCGCCGCGCGCGCGATTTCGCGCGCTATCGCGGGCGTGTTGGTGCTCGAGTCGATGATGATGCAGCCTTTCGCCGCGCCGGCGAGCGCGCCCTGCGCGCCCAGCATCACCTCGCGCGTGGCCTCGTCGTCCGAGACGATCGAAACCGCGAACTCGGCGCCTTTGAGCGCTGCCGCGGGCGATTCGGCGACCTCTGCGCCCTCAGCGGCTAAGGCCTTGGTCTTGGCGCGATCGCGGTTGTACAGGCGCAGCTTGAATCCGGCCTGCTGCAGGTTTGCCGCCATGCGCGATCCCATCGCGCCCAGTCCAATGAATGCAACCGTCGTCATGTCACCTCCTAGTGAGAAAGAATCTTGGAAAGAAATTGCTGGGCGCGCTCGGAGCGCGGCGTGCCGAAGAATTCGTCCCTGGTCGCGTTTTCCACGATCCTGCTTTCATCCATGAAGATGACTCGATTCGCAACGCGGCGTGCAAATCCCATCTCGTGCGTCACGACCATCATGGTCATTCCTTCCTGGGCAAGTCGCACCATGACCTCGAGCACCTCGTTGATCATTTCAGGGTCCAGCGCGGAGGTGGGCTCGTCGAACAGCATCGCGACCGGGTCCATGCAAAGTGCGCGTGCGATCGCGACGCGCTGCTGCTGGCCGCCCGACAGTTTGCCCGGGAGCTTGTCGGCTTGATCTCGCAGGCCGACCCGCTCGAGCAGCGCGAGGCCTTTGGCGAGCGCCTCCTGCCGCGTTCGTCCGAGGACCTTGACTTGCGCCAGCGTCAGGTTCTGGGTCACCGTCATGTGAGGGAAGAGCTCGAAGTTCTGGAACACCATTCCGATGCGCGCGCGCAGCTTGCGCAGGTCGGTGCCGGAGTCGCCCACCGACACGCCATCTATAGTGATCTCGCCCTTCTGAAACGGCTCGAGCCCGTTGACGCACTTGATGAGGGTCGACTTGCCGCTTCCCGACGGGCCGCAGACCACTACCACCTCGCCCCGCGCCACCTCGGCGCTGCAGTCGGTGAGCACCCGGAAGCTGCCGTAGGACTTCGAGACGTCGCGGATGGAGATCATCGGTGTCGCGAGCATGGGTGACCCAATATCGGCAGGGCCGCGCGAGGTGTCAAGGGTCCTTATATAATCGGCGCCAGTCGCAGTTCGCGCCGCAGGAGGGCCCGTGACCGATCCGCAAAAGCTCTGGGAGCCGTCACAGCATGCGATCGAGCGGGCGCAGATCACCGAATTTGCGCGCTGGATCGTGCGCCGTCTCAAGCTCGATCTGAACAGCTACCCGGACTTCTATCGCTGGAGCGTCGACAACCCCGAGGAGTTCTGGAGTTCCATTTGGGAGTGGTGCGGCGTGATCGCGTCACGCAAAGGCTCCACGGTTCTGATCGACGGCGACAAGATGCCAGGCGCGAAGTGGTTTCCGGAGGCGCGCCTGAATTTCGCCGAGAACCTGCTGCGGCGCGGCGACCGCGGAGATGCGCTGGTGTTCTGGGACGAGACCGGGTACCGGCGCCGCGTGTCCTATGCCGACTTGTACAGCGACGTCTCGCGCGCCGCGCAGGCGCTTAAGGCGCTCGGGCTGCGCGCCGGAGACCGCGCAGCGGCGTTCATCCCCAATATGCCGGAAACCGTGGTGTTCGCGCTGGCGGCGATCTCGCAGGGCATCGTCTGGTCGTCCTGCTCGCCGGATTTCGGCACCGACGGTGTGCTGGACCGCTTCGGCCAGATCGAGCCCAAGGTGCTGTTCTGCGCCGACGGCTACATCTACAACGGCCAGCGTCACGATTCGCTCGCGCGGGTGCGCGAGATCGCGGCCCAGCTGCCGAGCGTGCGCAAGGTGGTCGTCGCGCCGAACCTCGAAGAGCGGCCCGACGTGTCCGACATACCGAACGCAGTGGTGCTGGAGGAGTGGCTGCGGCGGTTCACTCCGGGCGACATCGAATACGCGCAGATGCCGTTCGATCACCCGCTTTATATCCTTTTCACCTCGGGCACCACCGGCAAACCGAAGTGCATCGTGCACGGCGCGGGCGGCTCGCTGCTGTCGGGCCTGAAGATGTACAAGCTGCAGTTCGACGTCCGACCGGGGGACCGGTTCTTCTACTACACCACCTGCAACTGGGTGATGTGGAACCTGCTGTTCGCCGGCCTGTCCGCAGAAGCGAGCCTGATGCTGTACGACGGCTCTCCGTTCGTGCGCGGCGCGCGCGCGCTTTTCGACTTCGCCGCCGAGGAGCGCTTCACGCATTTCGGCACCTCGGCCAAGTTCATCGACGCGATCGCGAAGCGCGGCCTGCGGCCGCGCGAGACGCACGATCTGTCGCACGTGCGCATGATCATCTCGACCGGCTCGCCGCTGGTGCCGGAGAGCTACGATTTCGTGTACGCGCACGTCAAGCCGGATGTCTGTCTGTCGTCGATATCGGGCGGCACCGACATCATGGCGGCGTTCGCCGACGCCAACCCGATCCTGCCCGTGTACCGCGGCGAGCTGCAGTGCCGTTCCCTCGGGCTCGCGGTGGAGGTGTTCGACGAAGAGGGCCGTCCGGTGGCGGGCAAGAAGGGCGAACTCGTGTGCACCAAGCCCTTCCCGTCGATGCCGCTCGGTTTCTGGAACGACCGCCACCACGAGAAGTACCACTCGGCCTATTTCGACAAGTTTCCCAACGTCTGGTGCCACGGCGACTGGGTCGAGCTGACCGATCGCGGCACCATGATCGTCTACGGGCGTTCCGACGCGACGCTCAATCCGGGCGGGGTGCGGATTGGCACCGCGGAGCTCTACCGGCAGGTGGAAAAGATCGACGAGGTCGAGGAGGCGGTCGCGATCGGTCAGCTCTGGCCGCCGGACAAGCCCTCGGACACGCGCGTGGTGCTGTTCGTCAAGCTGCGCGATGGGCGCACGCTCGACGCGGCGCTGGAGGAGCGGATCCGCAAAGGCATCCGCGACAACGCCACTCCACGCCACGTGCCGGCCAAGATCATCCAGGTGCCCGACATTCCGCGCACCAAGAACAACAAAGTGGTCGAGATCGCGGTGCGCTCGGTCGTGCACGGCATGCCGGTGGGCAACACCGACGCGCTGGCGAACCCTGAGGCGCTCGAGCTGTTTCGCGATCTGCCGGAGCTGCAGAACTGAGCGTTGCTAGTGTAGCGTCGCGCGGCGGCGCTCGTAGATTCCCTGCAGCAGGCGCAGGGACCCGAGGCTGATGGCTCGATGCGTCAGGGCGTGGCCCAGATCCTCGACGATGTCCAGCGTCACCGGTACGTGCAGTCCGGCAAGAACGCGGGCGGCGCGCTCGGCGTGCACCCGCGAGACGACCGAATCGAATTCGCCGTGCACCAGGTGGATCCTCGCGTCGATGCGCGCGCCGATCTGAGGCAGGCGCGCGAATTGCGCGGAGAATGCCACCACGGCGCCGGCCAGGCCGCGCAGCTTCTTCACTGCCTCGAGCGCGACCGTGCCGCCCTGCGAGAAGCCGATCAGCACGGTGCGATGTGCGGGCACGCCGAAGTTGGTCTGCTCGCGTCTTACCAGGTCTTCGACGTCGGGAAGTACCGCATCGACCCGCTCGGCGCGGTTGTCGACGTTCAGGCCGCGGGTCGGGAACCAGTCCTGCGCCTCCCCGCCGCGCGCGCCCGGCGCAAACCCGCTCGGCACCACCAGCGCGGCGCTCGGAAAGCGCGCCTGGAACTTGAAGGCAATCGGGATCATCGACTGTGCGGTGGCGCCGCAGCCGTGCAGGAACACGAACAGGCGGTTTGCTTCACGCTCCGGCGCGGTGCCGAAGCGATAGACCCTGCCGGAGGACATGCGAAGGATTGTCGCCCCATCGCGCGCGTTCTGTAAACTCCCAGCCGCCCGGCCTAAGTCGGATTCTTGAAAAGCGAGAGGAACACCATGACCAGCAAGCAATTCATGTCGGCATTCTGGGCGCTGGCCCGGCCCTACTGGGTGTCGAAGGAGCGGCGCACCGGTGTCGTCCTGCTTGTCGCCGTGGTGGTCATGTCTCTCGTGCTGGTGTGGCTCAACGTCCAGTTCAACCACTGGTACAACGACTTCTACAACACCTTCCAGACCAAGAACCAGGCCGACTTCTATCACCAGCTGCTCAAGTTCACGCTGCTTGCGTTCGGCTACATCATCGTCGGCGTGTACCAGGTTTATCTGCAGCAGATGCTGCAGATCGAGTGGCGCACCTGGCTGAACGACCGCCTGCTCGCCGACTGGCTCAAGGACCGCGCTTACTACAGGCTGCAGCTGCTGGACCGCGGGACCGACAACCCGGACCAGAGGATTGCCGAGGACCTGCGTATCTTCGTCGACAGCACGCTGTCGCTCGGGCTCGGGCTGCTGTCGTCCGTGGTCACTCTGGTGTCCTTCGTGCTGATCCTGTGGACGCTCTCGGGCGTGCTGAGCTTCACCCTCGGCGGCACGCATTTCTCGATCGCGGGCTACATGGTGTGGTTCGCGCTGCTTTATGCGATCGCGGGGTCCTGGCTCACGCACCTCATCGGTCGGCCTCTGATCGGGCTGAACTTCGATCAGCAGCGCTTCGAGGCGGACTACCGCTTCTCGCTGGTGCGGCTGCGCGAGAACAGCGAAGGCGTGGCGCTGTACCGCGGCGAAGCCGAGGAGGTGGAGAACTTCCACTCGCGGTTCGGCAACGTGATCAGCAATTGGTGGGGCATCATGCGCAAACAGAAGCAACTCGGCTTTTTCACCTCGTCCTACGGTCAGCTCGCGGTGGTATTCCCGTTCGTGGTGGCCGCGCCGCGATTCTTCACGGGTGCGATTGCGCTCGGCGGGCTGATGCAGATCGCCTCGGCCTTCGGCCAGGTGCAGGGCGCGCTGTCCTGGTTCATCGGCGCGTACACCCAGTTCGCCGCCTGGAAGGCGACCGTCGACCGGCTGACCGGATTCACCGCCTCGCTCGCGCACGTGCGCGCCGAAGCGGAGCGCCTGGACGGCGACCGGGTCGAGGGCGCGGCCTCGACGCTCGCGCTCGACGGCCTGGCGCTTGCGCTGCCACAGGGCCAGTCGCTGCTCGCGCCGAGCTCGCTCGAGCTCAGGCGCGGCGAGCACGTGCTGGTGACCGGACCTTCGGGCGCGGGCAAGTCGACGCTGTTCCGCGCGCTGGCCGGAATCTGGCCGTACTGGAAGGGCAGGATCGCCCTGCCGCGCGGCGGACGGCTGCTTTTCCTGCCGCAAAAGCCCTATCTCCCGATCGGTACGCTCAAGCACGCAGTGTGCTATCCGGGCGACCACAAGGTGATCGGCGACGACGAGGTGCGCGAGGCGCTCGACGCGGTCGGACTCGGACACTTCGCGACCGAGCTCGAGCGGCGCGACAACTGGGCGCAGGTGCTCTCGGGCGGCGAGCAGCAGCGGCTCGCTTTCGCGCGCGCGCTGCTTACGCATCCGGACTGGCTGTTCCTCGACGAGGCGACCTCGGCGCTGCCGGACGACGACCAGGCCGCGCTCTACCGCCTGATCGGCGAGCGCCTGCCGGGCACGACGCTGGTGTCGATCGGGCATCGCGTCAGCCTTGCCG
>JBAUTD010000491.1:0-5012 GCA_049582045.1 Burkholderiales bacterium | reverse complement strand
GCGGCGGCGCGGGCGGGCCCGGCCGACGCTGACGTTCCTGCGGCGCGCTAGACTCCGTGCATGCCGGAGCCGTCCGGCGCACGGAGGACTCGCCGCATGACCGAACGTCGGCACCACAGCGTCAAGGCCTACAGCAACCAGGCCTTCCTCAACAGCAAGGATGCGCGCGCATTGCGCATCCTGGCCGAGTACCTCGAGCCCAAGAGCCGCTTCGAGTACCACAAGGTCGACGACACCATCGTCTTCATGGGCTCGGCGCGGATCAAGCCGCGCGAGCAGGCCGAGGCTGCGTTGCGCCAGGCACAGCTCGGCGAAGGCGACCCGGAGCGCGCTCGGACCGAGCTGCGCATGTCGGAGTACTACGAGGCGGCGCGCGAGCTCGCGTTCCGTCTGACTGGATGGTCCAAGGGGCTCGACTCGAAGGAGCGCCGCTTCGTGGTCTGCACCGGCGGCGGCCCGGGGATCATGGAAGCCGCCAACCGCGGCGCGGCCGACGCGCGCGGGATGAACGTCGGCCTGACGATCTCGATCCCGATCGAGGAGTTCGACAACCGCTACGTGACGCGCGAGCTCGCGTTCCACTTCCACTACTTCTTCATGCGTAAGTTCTGGTTCACCTACCTCGCCAAGGCGGTGATCGTGTTCCCCGGCGGCTACGGCACGCTCGACGAGCTGTTCGAGCTGCTGACGCTGGTGCAGACGCGCAAGATGACCAAGCCGCTGCCGATCGTGCTGTTCGGCACGCGCTACTGGCGCGAGGTGATCAATTTCGACGCCCTGGTCGAGCACGGCACGATCGACGCCAAGGACGTCGAGCTCGTGCACCGCACCGATTCGGTGGACGACGCCTACGAATGGGTCGTCGCCCGGCTGAGCGAGGGCGCGATCGATCAGCCGGGAGCGATTCTGTGACTCAGGACAGGTCGAAGCGATCCGCGTTCATCACCTTGGTCCAGGCCGCCACGAAGTCCTGCACGAACTTCTCCTTCGCGTCGCCGCTGCCGTAGACCTCGGCGATCGCCCGCAGCTGGGAGCTCGATCCGAACACCAGGTCGACGCGGGTGCCCGTCCACTTGACCTTGCCCGTCTTGCGGTCGCGTCCCTCGAACACGTCCTGCGCCTCCGAGACCGGCTTCCACTCCGTTCGCATGTCGAGCAGGTTGACGAAGAAGTCGTTCGAGAGCGTCTCCGGCTTCGAGGTGAAGACCCCGTGCTTCGTGCCGCCGACGTTGGTCCCCAGCATGCGCAAGCCGCCGACCAGCACCGTCATCTCGGGCGCGGTGAGCGTCAGCAGCTGCGCCTTGTCCACCAGCAGCTGCTCGGCGGCGACCGGGAACGTGCCGCCCAGGTAGTTGCGGAAGCCGTCCGCGAGCGGCTCGAGCGGGGCAAATGACTCGACGTCCGTCTGATCCTGCGACGCGTCCATGCGTCCGGGCTTGAACGGCAGCTTCACGGCGACGCCGGCCTTCTTCGCCGCCTGCTCGACGCCCGCGCAGCCCGCGAGCACGATCAGGTCGGCGAGCGACACCTTCTTGCCGCCTCTGGCTTTCTTGTTGAAGTCGGCCTTGATGCCCTCGAGGACTTTCAGCACCTTGGCGAGCTTCGCCGGCTGGTTCACCGCCCAGTCCTTCTGCGGGGCGAGCCGGATGCGCGCGCCGTTGGCGCCGCCGCGCTTGTCGGAGCCGCGGAAGGTGGAGGCCGACGCCCAGGCGGTGGATACCAGCTGCGACACCGAGAGCTTGGAAGCGAGGATCTTCTTCAGGTCGGCGATCTCCTTCTCGCCGATCAGCTTGTGATCGACTTTGGGGATCGGGTCCTGCCAGATCAGCTCTTCCTTCGGCACTTCCGATCCCAGGTAGCGGGCGCGCGGGCCCATGTCGCGGTGCGTCAGCTTGAACCAGGCGCGCGCGAACGCATCGGCGAAGGCCTGCGGATCGTCGAGGAACCGGCGCGAGATCTTGCCGAACTCCGGATCGAAGCGAAGCGTCAGGTCCGTGGTCAGCATGGTCGGCTTGTTGAACTTGCCGGGGATGTGCGCGTCGGGAATCACCGCCGGCGCGTCCTTGGCCACCCATTGCTTGGCACCGGCGGGCGACTTCGTCAGCTCCCACTCGTACTTGAACAGGATCTCGAAGAAGCTGTTGCTCCACAGCGCCGGCGTCTTGGTCCAGGTCACTTCGAGACCGCTCGAGACCGTGTCGGCGCCGTGCCCCGACTTGTAGTCGCTCGTCCAGCCCAGGCCCTGCGCCTGCAGCGGCGCGCCTTCCGGGTCTGGCCCCTTGTGCGATTCGGGCGCCGCGCCGTGGCACTTGCCGAAAGTGTGGCCGCCGGCGATCAGGGCGACGGTCTCCTCGTCGTTCATCGCCATGCGGCCGAACGTGGCGCGGATGTCCTTGGCGGCGGCCAGGTAATCGCCGCTCGCGTTCGGGCCTTCAGGGTTGACGTAGATCAGGCCCATGTGGGTGGCGCCGAACGGCCCCAGGTCCCGATCGCCGCTGAAGCGCTTGTCGGCGCCCAGCCACGCGATCTCCTCGCCCCAGTTCACGTCCTCGTCCGGCTCCCAGACGTCGGCGCGGCCGCCGCCGAAGCCGAAGGTCCTGAAACCCATCGACTCCAGCGCGACGTTGCCGGCGAGAATGATCAGGTCGGCCCAGGAGATCTTCCTGCCGTACTTCTGCTTGATCGGCCACAGCAGGCGCCGCGCCTTGTCGAGGTTGACGTTGTCGGGCCAGCTGTCGAGGGGCGCGAAGCGCTGCTGGCCGCGGCCGCCGCCGCCGCGGCCGTCGGTGACGCGGTAAGTCCCCGCGGCGTGCCAGGACATGCGGATGAAGAACGGGCCGTAGTGGCCGAAGTCCGCCGGCCACCAGTCCTGCGAGTCGGTCATCAGCTTGACCAGATCCTTCTTCAGCGCCTTGAAGTCGAGGCTCTTGAATTCCTTCGCGTAGTCGAAGCCCTTGCCCATCGGGTCGGACTTCGCCGAATGCTGGTGCAGCAACTCCAGCCGGAGCTGGTCGGGCCACCAGTCGCGGTTGGTCCGGCCGACGCCGGCGACGTGGGTGAACGGGCACTTGCCCGCGTTCCTGTCAGCCTTGGTATCCATGGTTGGCTCCAATCAAGGTTGCGGTATTGATTCGACGCCAACCATTGGAGCGCGCCGCGCCCGATGTGTGAAATCGTTTAAATCATTCGGGTCGATTGGCACCCGCTATCGCGAGGCGCTCGCTAGGCCGTCAGCGCCTTGTAGCGGATGCGGTGGGGCTTATCGGCGTCGTCGCCGACGCGCTTGCGCCAGTCGGCTACGTAGTCGGTGAAGCTGCCCTCGAACCAGACCGCGCGGCTGTCGCCCTCGAAGGCGAGGATGTGGGTCGCGACGCGGTCGAGGAACCAGCGGTCGTGCGAGATCACCACCGCGCAGCCCGGGAAATCGAGCAGCGCGAGCTCGAGCGCGCGCAAGGTCTCGACGTCGAGGTCGTTGGTCGGCTCGTCGAGCAGGAGCAGATTACCGCCGCTCCGGAGCACTTTCGCCAAGTGCACGCGGTTGCGCTCGCCGCCGGAGAGGTCCCCCACGCGTTTCTGCTGGTCGGCGCCGCGGAAGTTGAAGCGCGCGACGTAGCCGCGGCTCGGAGTCGAGTACGCGCCGACCTGGATCACGTCCGAGCCCTCGGAGATCTCCTCCCACACGCTCTTGTCCGGGTCGAGGCTGTCGCGGCTCTGGTCGACGTAGGCGAGCTTGACCGTGTCGCCGATGCGCAAGGTTCCCGCATCGGGCCTCTCCTGCCCCACCAGCATGCGGAACAGCGTCGTCTTGCCCGCGCCGTTGGGGCCGATCACCCCGACGATGCCGCCGCGCGGCAGGCGGAACGACATGTCCTCGAACAGCAGCTTGTCGCCGAAGGACTTCCTCAGCCCCTCGGCCTCGACCACCAGATTGCCCAGGGGCGGCCCTGGAGGGATGTAGATCTCGTTGGTCTCGTTGCGCTGCTGGAATTCCTGCGACGAAAGCTCCTCGAAACGCGCCAGCCGCGCCTTCGATTTCGCCTGGCGCGCCTTCGGGTTGGAGCGGACCCACTCGAGCTCTTCCTTCATCGTCTTGATGCGCGCCGCCTCCTGCTTGGCTTCGATCTCGAGCCGCTGCTCCTTCTGCTCCAGCCACGACGAGTAGTTGCCTTCCCAGGGAATGCCATAGCCGCGGTCGAGCTCGAGGATCCAGCCGGCGACGTTGTCGAGGAAATAGCGGTCGTGCGTGACCGCGACCACGGTGCCGGGAAAACGCTCCAGGTACTGCTCGAGCCACTGCACCGAAAGCGCGTCGAGGTGATTGGTCGGCTCGTCGAGCAACAGCATGTCGGGTTCCGAGAGCAGCAGCCGGCACAGCGCGACGCGCCGGCGCTCCCCGCCCGAGAGCTTGGCGACGTTTGCATCCCACGGCGGCAGGCGCAGCGCGTCGGCCGCGACCTCGAGCGTGCGGCCGACCTCCCAGCCGTTCGCGGCGTCGATCTTCGCCTGCAGCTCGCCCTGCTCCTCGAGCAGCTTGTTCATTTCCTCGTCTTCCATCGGCTCGGCGAAGCGCTCGCTGATCGCGTTGAAGCGCTCGACCAGCGCGATCGTCTCGCCCAGCCCCTCTTCCACGTTGCCGCGCACGTCCTTGTCCGGGTCGAGATGCGGCTCCTGCGGCAGGAAGCCCACGCGCAGGTTGGGCATCGGGATCGCCTCGCCCTCGAAGTCCTTGTCCACCCCGGCCATGATCTTCAGCAGGGTCGACTTGCCCGAGCCGTTCAGGCCGAGCACGCCGATCTTTGCGCCCGGGAAAAAATTGAGCGAAATATTCTTGAGAATCACGCGCTGCGGCGGCACGATCTTGCCCACCCGGCGCATGGTGTAGACGTATTGGGCCATGGACGCATTTTACGGGATCGCTGGAGCGTGTATCCTTTTACAGCGATGGCATTTGTCCAGTCTCCTCCGGGCCTCGGCAACCAGTATTCCGACGACCGCGTCCTGCGCGCCTACCT
>JBAUTD010000490.1:0-2329 GCA_049582045.1 Burkholderiales bacterium | reverse complement strand
GGCCGATTCCGCGCCCGCGGCGTTCGCGCCCGAGGGCGCGACGCGCGCCGACGATCCGTTCCTGCTCTACTTCACCTCGGGCACCACCGCGAAGCCCAAGATGGTGCGGCACACCCACCAGAGCTATCCGGTCGGGCACCTCTCGACCATGTACTGGCTCGGCCTGCGCGAGGGCGACGTGCACTTCAACATCAGCTCCCCGGGCTGGGCCAAGCACGCCTGGAGCTGCTTCTTCGCGCCGTGGAACGCCGGCGCGACGATCTTCCTGTACAACCTCGCGCGCTTCGACGCGAAGAAGATGCTCGACGCGCTGGTGCGCTACGGCGTGACCACGCTGTGCGCGCCGCCGACGGTGTGGCGCATGCTGATCCTTGAGGACCTCAAGGCCTGGCCGGTGAAGCTGCGCGAGCTCGCGAGCGCGGGCGAGCCGCTCAACCCTGAGGTGATCGAGCGCGTGCAGGCGGCCTGGAACATCGTCGTGCGCGACGGCTACGGCCAGACCGAGACCACGGCGCAGCTGGGCAACCCGCCGGGACAGGCGGTCAAGGTCGGCTCGATGGGCCGCCCGCTGCCCGGCTTCGCGATCGAGCTGCTCGACGTCTCGAGCGAGCGTCCCGCCGACGAGGGCGAGGTCGCGATCGCGCTCGAGCCGCGCCCGCTCGGGCTGATGACCGGCTACATCGACAACCCGGAGCGCAGCCGCGAGCTGCTCGGCGGAGCGTACTACCGCACCGCGGACGTCGCCTCGCGCGACGCCGACGGCTACTTCTGGTACGTCGGGCGCGCGGACGACGTGTTCAAGAGCGCCGACTACCGCATCAGCCCCTTCGAGCTCGAAAGCGCGCTGATCGAGCACGAGGCGGTGGCCGAGGCCGCCGTGGTACCCAGTCACCACGCGCTGCGCCTTTCGGTGCCGAAGGCCTATCTCGTGCTCAAGCCCGGGTTCGAGCCCTCGCGCGCGACCGCGCTGTCGATCCTGCGCTTCACGCGCGAGCGCCTGGCGGCGTTCAAGCGCATTCGGCGCCTGGAGTTCTCCGAGTTGCCCAAGACAATCTCGGGCAAGATCCGGCGCGTCGAGCTGCGCGGCGCAGAAGGCAAGCGCGCCGGCGACGCAAGGCGCCCGAACGAGTTCTGGGAGGAGGACTTCCCGGAGCTGAGGACCTGAAGCGTAATATCTACGACGAGGATCCCCGCTTGGATCGACTCCTCGTCCTGCGGCGAGATCGAGCGTCTATGGTCCAGACGGACTAGCAGATACGAAAATATTGGCTTGTCCCGAAGTCCGGAACCGCAATACGCCCGCGCCGCGGTGGCGGCACGCGGAGGGTGCGGATGGCTAGAAGACTCGGCCCGGCGGTTCATCGCAGCAGACGCTACTTGGATTGACCCGCCACAAGTCCGCTCTCTTAACGGTGCGAATGTCTGAAACCCGATAATTTGTCGTGGCGAGGCGACAAAACGCCCACGTAGATTTGCGATTGATTCTCTTAACCCATTGATTAGGCGCGCATGCTGGATCTGGCACAAACTTTGCGAACCTCTCGATACAACGCATTGTTTGGCGACCATAAAGAGAGATCGAGGGTGGATATGACTACGTTGATATTCGCGATTGGCTTTGTGATGCTCGGATGCATGTTCGGCGTTGTCGCGATGAGCCTGGCCGTCATGGCCAAGGACGTCGGCGGGCAGGAAGCCGAGACGGCGCGACAACGCCGGCTGCGCGTCCCGCGCTAGAGATGCGCCGCGCGCAGCACGGCGCGAGACCTGTCCGGCGGCAGGCACACCTCTCTCCAAACAGCGTTTCCGACAGCGTTCCCTGCAGTCAGAAGTAGTAGAGCGCCTGTAGCACCGCGCTGTGCGCCTGCGGCAGGCTGCCGCGCTCGCTCTCGGCGCGGCCGAGGTTCCCGCTCAGGTAGGCCGCGAGCGTCCAGCGGTCGGACAAGTCGTAGCTCGCGCCGAGCTGCACCAGGCGCGAGCGGTCGTAGAGGTTGACCAGCGCGAATCCGGAGAGCTCGAGGTGCGGCACGAAGGCGTCGCTCCAGGCCGCGCGCAGGAAAAGCTGCTCGCGCGTCGCCGGCTCCTGCTGGTCGGCGGCGAAGGCGCGCAGGTACCACAGCGCGCCCGTCACCGGAATCGAGCCGGCGTTCGCCGTGCCGGTCGCGAACCAGCGCCGCCAGTCTTCGCGCGTCATGCCCGCCTGGTGGTAGAGGACCTCGGCGTTGATCGTGAGCTTCGCCGCGCCGGTCCAGGACAGCCCGAGCGCGAGGTCGTTCTGGAACGCCTCGCCCATATCGGCCGGCAGCACCGGCGGCGCGGCAGCGGGCAG
>JBAUTD010000489.1:0-2207 GCA_049582045.1 Burkholderiales bacterium | reverse complement strand
AGCCAGAAGAGCGCGCACAGCGCGAGCGCCGCGGCCCCCCACAGACCCACCACCGCCTGCGCCGAGCCGGCCGCCGCGCAGGCGAGGGCGAGAAAAAAAAGGGAGGCCGTCAGGCCCCCCTTTTCATGCTTTCCAGCCGGATCAGTTACAGAGCGCCGCAGGCAACGTTGTGCAGGTCTTGATCGTGGCATCGCCACTGTAGGTCACCGTCGGTGCCGCGCAACTTCCGCCCAGGGTGAGGTTCGAGCTCACGCTGACGTTGCCCTCGATCGCCGCGATGGTGCTGGCCGCCTTGTTCGACGCGTACAGCAGCACGGCTGAAGACTGGATCGCGCCGCAGGCGCCTTCCTTGACCGCGTCGCGCGCGCTCTGCGAGAGGTCCGTGAACTGCGGCACCGCGATCGCGGCCAGGATGCCGAGGATCACGATCACCACCACTAATTCGATCAGGGTAAAACCCTTTTGCGCCGCTCGCTTGATGCTCTTCACCGAAAGCCTCCCGTGGTATTTGTCTTCAAGTGCGATGCTAGCTGCGAATTTAGCCCGATGCAATGTTATTTTGTCAAGCTAAGTCATGGGGTTTCAAGTTATTTCTAGAAATTCTGTGAACTTTTAGCCACCTTCCGGCCCCCACGCGTACGGGGTCACCGGGTGGAGCAGGAACGGCGAATACGAACCCGAGGGCGTGCGCTCGACCTGCAGCCGGAAACGGATCGCGGGCACGGGGTCCGTGCCGCCCGAGAAATTGTGCGCCCGCCGCACCAGATAAACCAGCTCGTGCCGCGTGCGATCGTACAGCCAGTTCCCGGGCTCGAGCGTCGCAAGGTCCGGATGGTCGAATTCGCCCAGGTAGTTGGGCAGCTCCGCGCGGGCGAGCTCGACCGGGTTGCGATTCTGCCAGGCTTCGATCGGCGTTCTTTCGAGCACCGCCTTCGCGGCACGCACGTACAGCGCAGACTGAAGGCTCGCCACGGTCGCTTCCATGGCGGTCTTCTCGGCCACTTCCGAGAGCTGCTGCAGGCGGTGCAGCAGGAGCGCGGCGAGCGCGCCGGCGATGATGACGTAGAGCGCCGACTCGAGGTAGCTGCGCTGGCGAAGGCGAACCCGGAAGGGGATCACCGGGCGAGCATCACCTTGCCGATGCCCCAGATCGGCAGGAACACGCCGAGCGCGAGCACCAGCACCATGACCCCCATCGCCACCGTGAGCATCGGCTCGATGTTGGCGGAGAGGTTGCGGATCTCGTAATCGACCTCGCGCTCGTACATGCGCGCGACCTCCGCCAGCAGCTCGTCGAGCTCACCGGTCTCCTCGCCGACCGCGATCATCTGCAGCACCACCGGGGTGAACACGCCCACCGCGACCGCGGTGCGCAGCAGGCTCTCGCCGCGCTCCACGCCGTCGCGCATCTGCTCGATGCGCTGCGCGATGTACACGTTGTCGACCACGTCGGCGACCACGGTCAACCCCTGCACGATCGGCACCCCGGACTGCATCGCCACCGCCAGGCTGCGCGACAGGCGCGACAGGGTCGCCTTGGTGATGATCTCGCCCGCGACCGGCAGGCTGAGCTTGTAGCGGTCCCACGCGTAGCGCCCGCCGTCGGTTCGCAGGTAGGCGCGCAAACCCACGCCCAGCGCGACCAGCGCGGCGAGCATCGCCGGCCACCAGGCGAGGAAGAAATTCGAGGTCGCGATCAGCACCCGCGTGAGCACCGGCAGCGGCACCTTGTTCGCCTCGAAGATCTTGGCGAACGCGGGGATGACGGCGAAGTTCACGATCGCGATCGCCACCACGATCGCCGTCATGACGATGATCGGGTAGCGCAGCGCGGTCTTGATCCGCTCGCGCACGCCGCGCTCGAACTCGATGTGGTGGAACATGCGGTCGAACGACTCCGCCAGCGTGCCCGTGGTCTCGCCCACCCGCACGATGCTGACGTAGTAGTTGCTGAACACTCTCGGGTGCCGGCGCATGGCGCTCGAGAGCTCGCGTCCCGCGTCGAGGTTGACCAGCAAGTCCGCGATCACGTCCTTCAGCGCGGCGTTGCGCACCGACTCCTGCAGGCCCGCGAGCGCGCGCAGGATCGGCACCCCGGACCTGAGCAGGGTGTACATCTGGCGCGAGAACAGCATCACGTCGAGGTCGCCGACCTCCGGCGCGGTGAGCGCTCGCCACCACTGCGGCGCGCCGCCGCCGTTCGGCTC
>JBAUTD010000488.1:0-2047 GCA_049582045.1 Burkholderiales bacterium | reverse complement strand
GCCTCGTTCAGCGCCTGTGCGCCGAGGCTGCCGCCCACGACCAGCAGCCTCAAAGGTCCGCTGCGCCCGCCGAAGCGCTCCTGCGGCGCAGCGATGGCCGCGATGTCCGCGCGCACGGGGTTCCCGGTCCACTCGGCCTTGTTCAGCGCGCCGGGAAACGCGACCATCACTTTGTCCGCGAGCGCGCCGAGCACCCGGTTGGCGAGCCCGGCGATCGCGTTCTGCTCGTGCAGCGCGAGCGGCCGCGCCAGGAGTGTCGCCATCATGCCGCCCGGGAAAGCGACGTAGCCGCCCATGCCGAGCACCACGTCCGGGCGCACCCGGAACAAGGCACGCGCGCTTTCCCAGAACGACCACAGCAGGTTCGCCGGCAAGAGCAGCTTGGCGAGCACGCCCTTGCCGCGCAGCGCGCGGGCGCGGATCCATGCCATGCGGTACCCGCGCGGCGGCACGATGCGCGCCTCCATGCCGGACCTCGCGCCCATCCACACCACTTCCCAGCCGGCGGCCTGCATGCGCTCGGCGACCGCGAGCCCGGGGAAGATGTGCCCGCCGGTGCCGCCCGCCATGATCATGACCACGCGGCTCATGCCGGCAGCCCCCGCGCGAGCTGGCGGTTTTCCCAGTCGATGCGCAGCAGGATCGCGAGCGCGACGAAGTTCACCACCACTCCGGTGCCGCCGAAGCTCATCAGCGGCAGCGTCAGACCCTTGGTCGGCAGCAACCCCATGTTCACGCCCATGTTGATCACTGCCTGAAAGCCGATCCACACGCCGATGCCCTGCGCCGTGAGGGCGGCAAAATGACGCTCGCGCAGCGCCGCCTGGCGCCCGATCAGGAAAGCGCGGAACACGATCCACCCGAACAATCCGATCACCACGGCGACGCCGACGAAGCCGAGCTCCTCGGCGATCACCGCGAGCAGGAAGTCGGTGTGCGCCTCGGGCAGGTAATGCAGCTTCTCGACGCTGGCGCCCAGACCGACCCCGAACCACTCGCCGCGGCCGAAGGCGATCAGCGCGTGCGAGAGCTGGTAGCCGGTGCCGTAGGCGTCGTTCCACGGATCCATGAAACCGAAGATGCGGTGCATCCGGTACGGCGAGGACAGCACCAGCCCGGCGAATCCGACCGCGAGCATCACCACCAGCAGCGCGAAGTGGCGGCCGTTCATGCCGCCGAGGAAGATCATGCCGAAGGTGGTAATCGCGATGACGACGAAGGCGCCGAAATCGGGCTCGCGCAGCAGCAGCCAGGACACCAGCAGCATCACGCCGAGCATCGGCAGCAGGCCCTTCTTGAAGCTCTTGAGCACCGCGTGCTTGCGCACCGTGTAATCCGCCGCATAGAGCACCGCGCCGAGCTTCATCAGCTCCGAGGGCTGGATGTTGAACGCGCGCAGATTGAGCCAGCGCCGCGCGCCGTTCACCTCGCGCCCGAGACCCGGCACCAGCACCAGCACCAATAGCAGCACGCCGCCGACGAACAGCCACGGCGCGGCCTTCTGCCACAGGCGCACCGGCACCAGGAACACGACCGTCGCCGCGAGCAGCGCGACGCCGAGAAAGATCGCCTGCCGGATCAGGAAGTAGGCCGAGTTGTCGCCCGTGTAGCGGCTGGTGGCTGCGATTTCGATCGAAGCCGAGTACACCATCACCAGGCCGCCCGCGGCGAGCAGCAGCGCGGCCCAGGCGAGCGAGCGGTCGTACTCCGCCATTGGAGTGCTCTGCGCGAAGACATAGCTAGCCATCGGCCAGCCCCCTCACCGCCGCGGTGAAGACCTCGCCCCGATGGCGGTAGTCGCGGAACATGTCGAAGCTCGCGCAGGCCGGCGACAGCAGCACCGCATCGCCCGCTTGCGCGCAGGCCGCGGCCTGCTCGACCGCCTGCTCGAGCGAGGTGCAAAGCTCGATCGGCACCCCGCTCGATGCGAGCGCGCGGGCGATGCGCGGCGCGTCGCGCCCGATCAGCAGCACTGTGCGCGCGTGCTCCGCCACCGGAGCGGCCAGCGGCGCGAAGTCCTGTCCCTTGCCATCGCCGCCCGCGATCA
>JBAUTD010000487.1:0-5196 GCA_049582045.1 Burkholderiales bacterium | reverse complement strand
AGATCGCACTCGGCGTCGCGGCGGTGCTGGCCGCGGTCTGCGCCCTCATGGCGCTCACGAGCGCCGGCAACGATCTGCTGCCGGTGATCATGCAGGGCAACCGGGACGCGCCGGCGAAGGTCGTCGTCGCGGCGCTCACCTGGATGTTGAGCGTCGCGGCGCTGGCCGTGCTGTGGCGGCGGCGGGCGCTCTCGGTGCTGGACCTGTGGCTGATGGTGGTGATGTGCGTGTGGATCTTCGACAGCGCGCTGGCGGCGGTGCTGAACCACGCGCGCTTCGACATCGGCTGGTACGCGGGGCGAATCTACGGGCTGCTCGCCGCCAGCTTCGTGCTCTGCGTGCTGCTGCTCGAGAACGGCAGACTCTACGCCCTGCTCGCCGAGGCGCACGACACCGAGCGCCGCGAGCGCAGGCGGGCCGAGGAACAGGCGGCCGAGCTGGCGGCGGTCAACCGGGAGCTGGACGCGTTCGCCTATTCGGTCTCGCACGATCTGCGCGCGCCGCTGCGCGCCGTCGACGGCTACTCGCGCATGATCGAAGAGGACTACGGCGGGCGGCTCGACGCGGAGGGCCGGCGCCTGCTGGCGGTGGTGCGCGACGCGAGCCAGAGGATGGGACGCTTGATCGACGACCTGCTGGGGTTCTCGCGCGTCGGACGCGCGAGGCTCGCGCGGGCGAGCGTCGACATGGCCGCCCTGGTGCACGAGGTGCGGCAGGAGCTGGCGGGCGAATCGTCCGCGCCCGTCGAGGTGGGCGACATGCCCGACGGGTTCGGCGACCGCGCGCTGCTGAAGCAGGTCTGGACGAACCTCGTGCACAATGCCCTCAAGTACAGCGGCAGGCGCGAGCGCCCGCGCGTGGAGATCGGCGGCAAGCGCGACGCCGGCGAGACTGTCTACTGGGTGCGCGACAACGGGGTGGGCTTCGACATGAAGTACTACGATAAGCTCTTCGGCGTGTTCCAGCGCCTGCATGGCGCGGACGAATTTCCGGGCACCGGCATCGGCCTGGCGATCGTTCAGCGGGTGGTGGCGCGCCACGGCGGGCGGGTGTGGGGCGAGGGCCGCACGGGCGACGGCGCGGTGTTCTACTTTGCCCTTCCGGCGGAGGCAGGATAGGTGAGCGAGGACGGGCAGATCGAGATCCTGCTGGTCGAGGACGATCCGGCCGACGCCGAGATGACGCTGCGCGCCCTGCGCCGCAATCACTTGGCCAACCGCGTGCATTGGGTCAAGGACGGCGCCGAAGCGCTCGAGTACATGTTCCGCTCCGGCGGCTATGCCGGGCGCGATCCGAACCACGCGCCCAAGCTCGTCCTGCTGGACATCAAGATGCCGAAAGTGGACGGTATCGAAGTGCTCAGGCGGCTGAAGGCGGACGAGGCGACGCGCGCGGTGCCCGTGGTGGTCATGACCTCGTCGAGCGAAGAGCGGGACGTCATGGAGAGCTACCGCCTCGGCGTCAACAGCTATATCGTCAAGCCGGTGCAGTTCGAGGCGTTCCTCGAGACCGTCGCCGGGATCGGCCTGTACTGGGTGATCACCAACAGGGTTCCGCGGTGAGCTAGGCCATGGGATTCGAGCCGATCAAGCTGCTGCTGGTCGAGGACAACCCCGCCGACGCCGAGCTCGAGGTGCGCGAATTGAAGCGCGCCGGGATGCGCGTCGAGCATCGCCTGGTGGACACCGAGGAGGGGCTCAGGCACGAGGTCGCCGCGTTCGCGCCGCAGGTGATCCTGTCCGACTTCTCGATGCCGCGCTTCGACGGCATGTCGGCGCTCGCGGTGACGAAGGAGATCGATCCCGACCTCCCGTTCATCTTCGTCTCGGGCACTTTGGGCGAGGACTACGCGATCCGCGCGCTCAAGAACGGCGCGACGGACTACGTGCTGAAGACGAATCTGGTGCGCCTGCCTGCCGCGGTCGAGCGCGCGCTGAAGGACGCGGCCGAGCTCGCGGCCAAGCGCAAGGTGGAGCGGGAGCTGCAGGAAAGCGAGGCGGGGCTGCGCCGCGCGCAGCTGATGGCGCAGCTTGCGCACGTGATCACGGGCCCGGACGGGGTGTTCGAAAGGTGGTCGGAAACCCTGCCGCCGCTGGCCGGCGTCGAGCCCGCGAAGATGCCGAAGGACACGCGCGATTGGCTGCGCATGATCCACCCGGAGGACGCGGACCGTTTCCGCCGCACCAGCATCGAGGCGGGCAGGCGCGGCATGCGCATGGAGCTCGAATACCGCCTGCGGCGCAACGACGGGAGCGTGATCCAAATCCAGCAGTCGATGGAGCCGATCTCGACCGATTCCGGGGACGGCGAGCCGAGGTGGTTCAACACGCTGCAGGACGTCACCTCCCGCAAGCAGGCCGAGGCCGAGCTCACGCTGAGCGAGTCGCGCTATCGCGCGATTTTCGAGCAGGCGGGCGTCGGCATCGTCCACATGTCTCCCGAGGGAGACTTCGAGCTGGCGAACCCGAAGTTCTGCGACATGCTCGGCTATTCCCACGCCGAGGCGGTGCTGCTCAACCTGAGCGACCTGCAAGACGCGGAGGACTTCGCGCACGGGGCGGAGGCGCGCCGCGCGCTTCTCTCGGGCTCGCTCGCGCAGCACGAGAGGGAGCTGCGCTTGGCATGCAAGGACGGCACGCGGATCTGGTGCCACCTCACGAAATCGGTGGTGCGCGCGCCGAACGGCGAGCCGCTGTACTTTCTTTGCGTGTTTCACGACGTCACCGAACGCAAGGCGCAGCAGGACCGGATCGTCCGGCTGACCCGGGTCCAGGCGGTGCTGAGCGGGATCAACTCGCTCATCGTCCGGGTGCGCGACCGCCAGGAGCTGTTCGAGGGCGCGTGCAAGATCGCGGTCGAGGCGGGTAAATTCCTCCTCGCCTGGATCGGCACCGTCGACCTGTCGCGCACCATGCTCCTGATGGCGGCGTGGGACGGAGACGGCGAGGGCTACATCGAGCGCATGCCGGTGGCGCTCGGCAAGCGCGACGCCGAAAACCTCGGACTGAACGCGCTCGCCGTCGCCGACGGGCAGGCCAGGGTCGTGAACGACATCGCCACCGACCCGCGCTTTCGCCTCAGGGAGGATGCCCTCGCGCGCGGCTTTCATTCGTTCGTCACGCTGCCGCTCTCGAGCGAGGGCCGGGTCACCGGCGTGATGGCGCTCTACGCGGAGCAGCCCGGATTCTTCGACGACGAGGAAATGAAGCTGCTGAACGAGCTGGCCGGCGACATCTCGTTCGCGCTCGCCCACCTCGCGCAGCAGGAAAAGCTCAACTACGTCGCGCTCTACGATCCGCTCACCGGCCTGGCGAACCGCACGCTGCTTAGCGAGAGGCTCGCGCAGAATCTGCACGGCGCGGGCCAGGCGGGAACCAAGGTCGCGCTCGCGATCCTCGACCTCGAGCGCTTCCGGACCGTGAACGAGTCGCTGGGGCGGCAGGCGGGCGACGCGCTGATCAAGCAGGTGGCGGAGCGCCTCGCGCGCCTCGCGGGAGCGGCGGAGGTCGCCCGCATCGGCGCGGACCATTTCGGCGTCGTCGTGACGCCGGTGAATGGGCAGCCGGAGGCGGCGAAGCGCCTGCAGGAGCTGCTGCAGCGATGCTTCGGCGAGCCCTATCCCGCGAACGGCGCCGAGCTCAGGCTCTCGGCGAAGGCGGGAATCACGCTGTTCCCGAACGACGGCGTGGACGCCGAGATCCTGCTCAGGAACGCGGAAGCGGCGCTGAGAAGCGCGAAGAAGACCGGCGACCCGACGCTGTTCTACACCTCGGCGCTCACCGAGAGGACCTCGGAGCAGCTTTCGCTGCTGAACAAGCTGCAGCGCGGGATCGAGAACGACGAGTTCGTCCTGCACTACCAGCCCAAGTTCGAGACCGGGACGCGCAGGATCGTCGGGGTCGAGGCCCTCATCCGCTGGCAGAGCCCCGAGCTCGGGCTGGTGCCGCCGGGCAAGTTCATCCCCCTGATGGAGGAGACCGGGATCATCCTGGAGGCGGGGGCCTGGGCGCTGTCGAAGGCGGTCAGCGATCACGCCCGCTGGCTGGAGCTGGGTCTGCCCGCGCCGCGCATCGCGGTGAACGTGTCCCCGATCCAGCTGCGCAAGCGCGATTTCCTGGACACGCTGCGGGGGGCCATCCGGGGCGCGCAGACCCGACCGGGCATCGACCTGGAGATCACCGAGAGCCTCATCATGGAGGACATCCAGAGCAACATCCGGAAGCTGAAGGACGTGCGCGATCTCGGAATGGAGATCGCGATCGACGACTTCGGCACCGGATACTCCTCGCTCGGCTACCTCGCCAAGCTGCCGGTGCAGATGCTCAAGATCGACCGCTCCTTCATCATCACGATGCTGAAGGACCGCGCCACGATGACGCTGGTCGAGACGATCATCTCGCTCGCGCATTCGCTCAAGCTGAAGGTCATCGCCGAGGGCGTCGACGAAGAGGAGCAGGCGAAGTCCCTCGAGCGCCTGCGCTGCGACGAGATCCAGGGCTTTCTGTTCAGCAAGCCGCTGCCGTTCGCGCGGATGACGGAGATGCTCGCCGCCGCTCAGGCGCAGCCGGGCGGAGGCACGAAGGCGTAATACTCGCGCTCGATCAGCCGGGCGACGCCGATCGTGGTCAGGTCGCCGTGCTGCGGGCCGACGATCTGAACGCTCAGCGGCAGGCCGCCCGGGGACAGGCCGATCGGCGCGGCGGTGCCGGGCAGGTAGCACATGCCCGAGATGCCGGCCCACCACATCTGGGTGGTGGCGGGCTGCGGCTTGCCGTTGACCGGGATCATGCGCTCCCAGCGCTCGCCGGGAATCGAGTGCGCGAACGCCGCGCTCGCGGCGTTGGGGCACAGCAGCACGTCCCACTCCTCGAAGAACTCGGCCCACGCGCGGCGCATCTGGTGGCGGCGGTTGGACGCCGCGAGCCAGTCCTTGTGCGGCTGGGTGTTGGCGCGCACCATCTGCGCGTAGTAGGACTGGTCGTCGCGATCGAGGCCGGCGCGCGCCTCGAGCTGCTTCGCGAACTGCTCGGCGCCGAGCCGGCCGGAAGTCGCCCCGCGCAGGAGCTGGATGAACACCCGGTGCGCCTCGCCGAAATCGAACCCGGGCCGCGCGCGCTCGGAGACCCTGGCGCCTTTGCGCGCGAGGAATTTCGCCAGCGCGCCGATCGCGCCCTGCACGCTCGCGTCGGTCTCGGC
>JBAUTD010000486.1:0-4406 GCA_049582045.1 Burkholderiales bacterium | reverse complement strand
ATACTCGGCCGCGGCGGCCACGCGCAGGCCGTCGTGCTGCGCGCGCGCAATCCAGGCTCCGGCGTCGAACGCGTAGTACTGCGCGGCGCAGAACTCTTCGAATCCCGAATGGGCGTCGTGGTCCATGGCGGCATAGCCTGCAGCGCCAACATTACACCCGTTCGCGTTCAGGGTGTGACAGGCGTCGCCGCCGGCAGCGCAATTCCCGCATGCTGCATCGCATCGCGCGCCCAGTCCGGGCGGTCGGTTATCAGTCCGTCCACTTCGAGCGCCAGGATGGCGTCAATCTGCGCGCGCGTGCTCGCGGTCCACGGAATCACCTCGAGCCCGAGCGCGTGCGCCTCGGCGACCTTTGCCGGGTCCAGGTCGCCCAAGTACGGCGACCAGATCGCGCCGCCGGCCGCCTTGACCATCTTCGGCACCGAGCCGTAATCGGCGAACTTCAGGCCGGCGGTCCAGGGCGAGCCCGCCGGGTCGCCGGCGCGGATGTTGTCGAGCCAGCGCTGCTGCGCGCTCAGGTAGACGGTGGGAATCTGCGGCGCCTCGGCCTGCACCAGCTTGAGCGTGCGCCAGTCGAACGACTGGATCATCGAGCGCTTTTCCATCCCGCCGGCGCGGATGGCGGCGATCAGCGCGCGCGCGAAGGGCTCCGGCGCGAGCGTCTCGCCCGGCGCTTCGGGCGAGAGCTTGGTCTCGATGTTGAACCGCACCGCGTCGTTGCCGGCTTTCTTCACCAGCGCGAACAGGTCCGCCAGGCGCGGGATGCGCGTACCGTCGACCGGGACCTGGTCCGGAAACTGCCGTGCGTACCGGGTCGGCGGGTTGAGGCGGCCGACGTCGTAGCGCTCGAGCTCCGCGTAGGTCAGATCGTGGATCATGGGTCCCGGCGCCGAGAGCCAGTTTCCGTCCGGTCCGCGCGCCGTGTTCGGCACCAGCCCGCGCTCGTGCGAAATCACCACCACGCCGTCGCGCGTCACTCCGACGTCGAGCTCGAGCGTGGTGACGCCGATCGAGAGCGCGCGCGCGAAGGCGGGCAGCGTATTCTCCGGCGCGAGGCCGCGCGCGCCGCGATGGCCCTCTAGATCGAAGGCGTGAGCCGCGAGCGAGACGCAGCATGCGAGCGCGACGGCGAGCCGCCGGATCATTCCGGCCCCAGGTATTTCGCGTACAGGTACAGCGCGAGCGCAACCAGGACGCTCAGGAAAGCTACCGTGAAGGCGAGGTTGCGGCCTCGCCACAGGCCGGCGAACCACTGCGTGAGCTCGGCCGCGAGCACGTTCGCCTTGCCGCCGAAACGCTCGAGCTCGCGCTGGTAGGCCTTGGAGTCGGCCGGCGCGACCGGGTAGGCGACGCCGTTGATCACCTCGTAGCCCACCGCGCCGTCGGAAGCGTCGCTCGTCGTCGCATAGATCACGGCGGCAGCGCAAAGGCCGAGCACCAGGACGAGGGCGCTGCCCAGATACAGGCGCCTGCGCGGGCCGGGTGTCATCGCGTGACGAGCGTGACGAGCAGGATCAGCAGCGCCACGATGACGATCAATCCGACGAACGCACCGACCACTGCCTGGAACAATGTGATCGTCGCGCCGTCCTTGTGCCAGGTGTCCTTGCGCCCGATGGCGAACAAGGCCCAGAACATCGTCGCCGCGACCTGCAGCGGGCTTGCCTTGCGCCGCGGCGCTACTTGCCGCTGCCCCACGAATCCCTCAGCGTGACCGTGCGGTTGAAGCTCGACGGGTCCATGCGGTCGGCGACGAAGTAGCCGTGGCGCTCGAACTGGAAGCGCTCTTCCGCCTTCGCCGCGCGCAGCGCGGGCTCGAGCCGGGCGGCGACGGCCTTCTTCGATTCGCGGTTGAGGTGGGCCAGGCTCTCGGGCTGGGGCGTCGCGAACAGCCGGTCGTACAGGCGCACTTCGGCCGCATGCGCGTGCTTCGCGCTCAGCCAGTGGATGTTGCCCTTGACCTTGTAGGCGTCGGCCCCCGGGGTGCCGGACCTGGAATCCGGGTAGTAGGTGCAGTGCACGGCGCCCTCGCGCATGCCGAGGCATTTCACGACGTAGCCGTAACGAAGCCTGACTTCGGCTCCTGGCGCGAGCCGGAAGTATCCTTTCGCTGGCTGCTCCTGGTAATCCTCGCGCTCGATCCACAGCTCGCGCGAGAACGGGAGCTGGCGCCTGCCCCAGTCGGGCTTCTGCGGGTGGTTGGGCGCCTCGCACAGCTCCTCGCTGCCCTCGGGGTAGTTCTCGATCACCAGCCTGAGCGGGTCGAGAACCGCGATGCGGCGCGGAGCGATCTCGTTCAGGTGCTCGCGCATGCAGTCCTCGAGAATCGAGAAATCGATCCACGAATCGGCCTTGGCGACGCCGATTCTTTCGGCGAAGCGGCGAAAGCCCTCCGGCGTGTAGCCGCGCCGGCGCGCCCCGACCAGGGTCGGCATGCGCGGATCGTCCCAGCCTTCGACGTGGCCTTCGGCCACGAGCTCGATCAGTTTGCGCTTGGAGAGCAGCACGTGGGTCAGGTTCAGGCGCGCGAACTCGATCTGCTGCGGCAGCGGGCGCTCGAGCAGGCCGGCCTCGGCCAGGCGCTCGTTGAACCAGTCGTACAGCGGACGGTGATCCTGGAACTCGAGCGTGCAGATCGAATGCGTGATGCGCTCGATCGCGTCCGAGACGCCGTGCGCCCAGTCGTAGCTCGGGTAGATGCACCAGGTCTCGCCGGTGCGGTGGTGCGCCGCGTGGCGGATGCGGTACATCACCGGGTCGCGCAGGTTAATGTTGCCGCTTTGCATGTCGATCTTCGCGCGCAGCACGTGGCTGCCGTCGGCATGCTTTCCGTCTTTCATCTCTTGAAGCAACTTCAGGTTTTCATCGACGGGACGCTCGCGGAACGGGCTGTTGCGGCCGTGCTCGGTGAGGGTTCCGCGGTGGGCGCGGATCTCCTCGGCGGTGAGCGAGTCGACGTAGGCCAGGCCGCGCTCGATCAGGTTGCGCGCGAAGCCGTACAGCTTGTCGAAGTAATCCGAGGCGTAGTACCGGTGCTCGCCCCAGTCGAAGCCGAGCCAGCGCACCGCGTCGATGATCGAGTCGACGTATTCCTGCTCTTCCTTTGCGGGGTTGGTGTCGTCGAAGCGCAGGTGGCACACGCCGCCGTAGTCGCGCGCGAGGCCGAAGTTGAGGCAGATCGATTTCGCGTGGCCGAAGTGCAGGTAGCCGTTGGGCTCGGGCGGAAAACGCGTGCGCACCGCCTTGTGCTTGCCGCTGGCCAGATCGTGCTCGACAATCTGGCGGATGAAGTTGGATCCCGAGGGGGCGTTCGGGCTCTTGTTCGCGGGTGGGGCCATTCAAGGATAAGCGCTGATTTCGGAAGGGAATTCTACTCTAGCCGCAGTGCGGCACGGCTGCTTTGTCCCGCTTTTTGTCCCGCTTAGCGCGACCAAGCACGGCCCCCGCGGGCGCTAAATGAAGGCGCTTCATCTCGAACGGAGGAAGAGCCATGAGCTGGAAACTCGAAGGAACCTATTTCGAAAGCTGCAACTGCGAAGCGGCCTGTCCCTGCGTGTTCCTGAGCAAGCCGACCGAGGACGATTGCGGCGTGCTGATCGCCTGGCACATCGACAAGGGCAAGTTCGAGGACGTGGCGCTCGACGGGCTGAACGTCGCCTTCGCCGTGCACTCGCCGGGCCACATGGCGCAGGTGAAGTGGGAGGCCGCGGTGTATCTCGACGAGCGCGCGAGCGACAAGCAGAAGGAGGCGCTGACCAAGATTTTCGCCGGCCAGGCGGGCGGGCATCCCGAGCGGCTCGCCTCGCACGTCGGCAAGATCCTCGGCCTGGCGAGCGTGCCGATCAAGTACTCGGCGGCGGGCAAGCAGCGCAGCCTGACGATCCCGAACATCGCCGAAGTCACGATCGAGGCGCTCGAGGGGCAGGGCGGCAAGGAAATCACGGTCACCAACCACCCGCTTTGCATCGCGCCCGGAAATCCCGCGGTGACGGCGCGCTCGAAGAAGCTCAGCTACAAGGACCACGGCATGAGCTGGGAGCTCTCGGGCAAGAACGGCTTCTTCTCGCCGTTCCAGTACGCCGCATGAACGCACGCGCGCTGCCGCTCGCGTCGATCGGCGTGGTCGGGCTGCTCGCCTGGGCCTGGTTCGTGCAGGTCGGCCGCGGCATGTCGATGCACGCGGCGATGCCGGGCATGCAGATGAGCTTCGGCATGCTGGCGACCATGTGGGCGGCGATGATGGCCGCCATGATGGTGCCCGCGGCGGCGCCTTCGTACCTGCTGCACGCGAAGATGGCGAAGCGCCCGCTCGCCTCCTGGGCCTATCTCGCCGGCTACCTCGGCGCCTGGGCCGCGGCGGGCGTCGCCTACGCGGCGGCGCACCTGGGCTTGCAGCAGGCTGGCTT
>JBAUTD010000485.1:0-2691 GCA_049582045.1 Burkholderiales bacterium | reverse complement strand
AGGCGCACCTGCGCGCCGCCCTTGCCGAAGCCCGCGGCGCCGCCCTGGCCTTCGAACGCGATCGAGTACGAATTCGGCGGGTCGAGGTCGGACAGGGCCAGCTTACCCTTGAACTTCGCGCTCACCGGCCCGACGCGAGCCACCATCAGCACCAGGTACTCGTTCTCGCCGGTCTTCTCTATCGAGTCGCAGCCTGGAACGCAGGCCTTGAGGATCTCGGGGTCGTTCAGCGCCTCCCAGGTCTGCTGCTGCGACGCGGGGATCAGCTGCTCGCCGGTCATCTCCATGCGCGTTTCTCCTGATGAGTTCGGGTAAGCGGCCGGTTCAGCGTATGCGCCAGATCGACCAGGCTCTTCAGATTATGCACCGGCAGGAACAGGTCGACGTGCGGCAGCATCGCGCGAACGCCGGCGGGGCGCGCCTCGAACTGCTCGTAGCGCAGCAGCGGGTTGAGCCAGACCAGGTAGCGGGACGATTTCGCCAGTCGGTCCATCTCGTCCGACAGGCCTTCTCCCGCCTCGCGGTCCAGGCCGTCGGAGACCAGCAGCACGCACGCGTTCTGACCCAGCACGCGGCGGCCCCAGCGCCAGTTGAACTCGCGCAGGCACATCCCGATGCGCGTGCCCCCGGACCAGTCCTTGATCGCGTCGGCGACCTTCGCCATGGCCACGTCGACGTCGCGATGGCGCAGCTGACGCGTGACGTTGGTGAGCCTGGTGCCGAACACGAACACCGAGACCCGATCGCGGTCGTTGGTGATGGCGTGCAGGAAGTGCAGGAACATGCGTGCGTAGGGATTCATCGAGCCCGAAATGTCGCACAGCACCACCAGCGGCGGATGCTCGCGTCCGGGCGCGTTGCGCACCAGGGGGATCACGTCGCCCCCCTCGCGCAGGCTTTCGCGCAGGGTAGCGCGCAGGTCGACGCGCCGCCCGCGTGGATTCGGAGCCAGGCGCCGAGTACGAATCTCGGGCAGCGGCAGGCGCAGCTGGGCGATCATCTTCTTCGCCTGCGCCAGCTCGGCAGCGGACATGGTGTCGAAATCCATGCGCTGCAGAACCTCGCTGGTCGAAAAGGTCAGCTTGGCGTCCAGCTCGATCTCCTGCTCCTCGCGCTCGCGCGGCTCGTGCTTTTGCTGCGCGAACAGCGCGTCGGTCAGGCGCTGAGCCTGCTGCTCCTCGTCCTTGCCGGCGCGGCCGTAGGTCTTGGGCAGCAGCAGCTGCATCATCTTTTCCATCAGCTTGGGGTCGCGCCAGAAGATGCGAAACGCCTGGTCGAAGATCGGGCGCTGTTCCTCGCGCGAGAGCAGCACGCTGGACATGGTCCAGTACCAGTCGTCGCGGCGCGCCGCGCCGGCGATCTGGAGCGCGCGCACGCAATCGACCACCCGGTCGGGGCCGATGCGCAGCCCCGCGGCCCGCAGCAGGCGCGCGAAGTGCATCACGTTCTCCGCCAGGCGCCCCGCTCCAGGGGCCGTCGGGTCGATCTCGAGGCCTGGCAGCATCTCAGGCCCTGGCCTTCGCCGCGCCCGCGGCCGACAGCGGGGACTCGCGCGCCAGCTGCTCGACCTCGCGCGAGGCGATAACGCGGTTCTCGTTCACGAACAGCTCGTGGTTGCGCTCGACCTCGTCCAACCGGTAGAGGTAGTTGACCATCATTCCCGCGGAGCGCGCGATGCCGTTGTCGGAGCTGTCGCCGAGCCAGTTGATGTGCTCCAGGCGCGCGCCGTTACCAAGGTGAAAGCGCGCGACCGGGTCCAGCGGCTGGCTGCCCTGCTTGGCATGCAGCAGGTAGTAGGCGCAAAGCTGCTGCAGCAGCACGGGCAGGGGGTCGGATTTCTTTGCTTGCTGCCAGCCCGGCTGCGCCAGGGCCTCGATTCCGTCGACGTGCTGGCGCTCCACCCACTGCCTGAATCCGGGCAGCGGCGACAGGGTGGCGAAGCTGCGCAGATGCGGCAGCTCGCGCTGCAGCTCGACCGCGACCTGCTTGATGAGGAAGTTGCCGAACGAGATCCCGCGCAGGCCCTCCTGGCAGTTGGTGATCGAGTAGAACACCGCGCAGCGGGCCTCGTCCGGATTGCCGACGGGCGCATCGACCTCGAGCAGCGGCTGCACCCGGCTCGACATGCTGCGCGCGAGCGCAACCTCGATGAAGATCAGCGGCTCGTCGGGCAGCGCGGGGTGAAAGAAGGCGAAGCAGCGCCTGTCCGCCTCGAGCCGCCGGTGCAGGTCGGGCCAGCCCTTGATTTCGTGCACCGCCTCGTAGGCGATCAGTTTCTCCAGCACCATTGCGGAGGTGCGCCAGTCGATGCGTTCCAGAACAAGAAATCCGCGATTGAACCAAGAGCGCAGCAGGTGCAGCAGGTCGAAGTCGAGCGCGGCCCACTCCGGGTGTGCGCGCAGTCCGCGCAGCAGGCGGCGTCGCAGCTCGACCACCGCGGCCGTGCCGCCCGGAGCCATGTTCAGGCGCCGGAACAGCTCCTGGCGCGGGGGCTCGGCCGTCTCCTGCAGTCTGATCAGGGTGCCCGGCCCGGGCTCGCGGCGATAGGCGTCGGCGGCTTTGCCGACCCGCTCCGGCTCGGGAGAGAAATCGCGCGTGAGCGCGTCGAACAGGGCGTCGCGCTCGCCGCCCTCGAGCGCGAGGCAGGCATCCAGGGCCTGGCGCGCGAGCGCGGTGCCGGCGGCTTCGCCC
>JBAUTD010000484.1:0-6589 GCA_049582045.1 Burkholderiales bacterium | reverse complement strand
CCCGGGGCGGTCGCCGCGCCCACCGCCGGGCTGCATTTCGACGCCGCGATGCTCGAGCGCATCGCCGCGCAGGGCGTTCGCATCGCCAGGGTCACGCTCCACGTGGGCGCAGGCACCTTCCAGCCGGTGCGCACCGATACCGTCGAAGCGCACCGCATGCACCGCGAGCGCTTCGAAGTGCCGCAGGCCACCGTGGACGCGATCGAAGGCGCGCGCAGCTCGGGCGGCCGGGTGCTCGCCGCGGGCACGACTGCGCTGCGCGCCCTGGAAAGCGCGGCGCGTGGCGGCCGCCTCGAGGCCGCGGCGGGCGAGACCGATCTTTTCGTGTATCCGGGATTCGCGTTTCGCGTCGTCGACCGGCTGCTCACCAATTTTCATCTGCCCAAGTCGAGCCTGATGATGCTGGTCGCGGCGTTCGCCGGCCACGCGAACATCCGCCGCGCCTACGCGCACGCGGTCGAGCACCGCTACCGCTTCTTCAGTTATGGCGACGCGATGTTGATCGAGAGGGCGGCGTGAAGTTCGAGATTTCGCATCGCGACGGCGCAGCGCGCCGCGGCCGGCTCGAGCTCGCGCACGGCGCCGTCGATACTCCCGCATTCATGCCGGTGGGGACCTACGGCGCGGTCAAGGCGATGGCCCCGGCGGAGCTGGTCGAGATCGGAGCCCAGATCGTGCTCGGCAACACCTTCCACCTCTGGCTGCGTCCCGGGCTCGAGGTGATCGGGCGGCACGGCGGCTTGCACCGCTTCATGGGCTGGAGCGGGCCGATCCTCACCGATTCGGGCGGATTCCAGGTGTTCAGCCTCGGCGCCCTGCGCAAGATAAGTGAGCAGGGCGTTCGCTTCGCCTCGCCGATTAACGGCGACCGGCTGATGTTGACGCCCGAGGAATCGATGCGCATCCAGCGGGTGCTCGACTCGGACATCGCGATGATCTTCGACGAGTGCACGCCTCACCCCGCGACCGAAGACGAGGCTGCACGCTCCATGCGGCTGTCGCTGCGCTGGGCCGAACGCTCGCGACGCGCCTTCGAAGGCTCGCTCAATGCCCTGTTCGGCATCGTGCAGGGCGGCATGTTCGAGCCGCTGCGTGACGAGTCGCTCGCCGGCCTGAGCGCCATCGGCTTCGACGGCTACGCGGTCGGCGGGCTCTCGGTCGGCGAGCCCAAGGCCGATCGCAGCCGGATCCTCGCGCACGTCGCCCCGCGCCTGCCCTCGGAACGGCCGCGCTACCTGATGGGGATGGGCACCCCCGAAGACATCGTCGAGGCCGTGTCCTGCGGGATCGACATGTTCGACTGCGTCCTGCCAACGCGCAACGCACGCAACGGCTGGTTGTTCACCCGCCGCGGCGACGTCAAGATCCGCAACGCCCGCTATCGCGACGACACCGGGCCGCTGGACGAATCTTGCGGCTGCTACGCCTGCGGCCATTTCAGCCTTGCCTACCTGCACCATCTGCAGCGCACCAACGAGATCCTCGGCGCACGCCTGAACACCCTGCACAATCTCTACTACTACCAGGAGCTCATGCGCGAGCTGCGCGACGCGATCGCGAACCGCAGCCTGTCTGAGGTTTCAGCGGCCATTCTCGCGGCGCGCCGAGAGCCGATGCTATAATCGCCAGCTTTTCCCGCCATACCAGGGAGTTAGCTGTGCCGATCTCTTCCGCTTTCGCGCAATCCTTGGGCGGTGCCTCGGGCCAATCCGGATTCCTCGGCCTGCTGCCGATCGTCCTGATGTTCGGACTGCTGTACTTTCTCATGATCCGCCCGCAGATGAAGCGCGCCAAGGAACAACGCCAGATGATCGAAGGCCTGCAAAAGGGCGACGAAGTCGTCACCTCTGGCGGGATGGTCGGCAAGATCACCAAGCTTGGGGACGCCTATCTTACGGTCGAAATCGCCCCGAACACCGAGATCAGCGTGCAGAAGGCGGCGGTGCAGACTCTGCTGCCCAAGGGCACCATCAAGTCGCTGCAGTGACCGGCCGTCAGGCACGCGACCGGGCCTAGTTCGATATGAACCGCTTCCCGGCATGGAAGTACGCGCTGATCGGACTCACGATCGTCGTCGCGTTCCTTTACACGCTGCCCAATTTCTACGGCGAGTCGCCGGCGGTCCAGATCACCAGCGCGAAGGCGACGGTCAAGGTGGACGATGCCCTCGCCTCTCGCATCGAGTCCGCGCTCAAGTCCGCCGGTATCCAGTACACGGGCGCGCTGCTCGACCCGAGCAGCCTGCGGGTGCGCTTCGCGGATACCGACACGCAGCTCAAGGCCAAGGATCTGATCAGCAAGACGGTCAATCCGGATACCTCGAACTCTTCCTACGTGGTGGCGCTAAACCTGCTTACGTCGTCGCCCTCGTGGCTCACGGCGATCCACGCGCTGCCGATGTACCTCGGCCTGGACCTGCGCGGAGGCGTGCACTTCCTGCTCCAGGTCGACATGCAGGCCGCGCTCGCCAAGCGCCTGGAAGGCATCGCGGGCGAGCTGCGCCGCGACCTACGCGACAAGGACATTCGCTACCACGGCATCGCGCGCGATGGCGACGCGATTAAGATCCGCTTCAGCGATCCGGCGATGCGCTCCCGCGCCGAGGCCCGCATCCTGGCCACAGAGCCCGACCTTTCGGTCGACGAGCGCGACGACGGCAAGGATCTGCTGCTGGTCGCGACATTCAAGCCGAGCGCCGCGAAGGCCACCGAAGAGCGCGCGATCAAGCAGAACATCACCACCCTGCACAACCGGGTCAACGAGCTCGGCGTAGCCGAGCCGATCATCCAGCAGCAGGGCGCCGACCGAGTGGTCGTGGAGCTGCCCGGAGTGCAGGACACCGCGAAAGCAAAGGAGATCCTGGGGCGCACCGCGACCCTCGAAGTGCGGCTGGTGGACGAAGAGGCGATGCGCGGCGGCAGCAAGCTGGGCGACGACGTCTTCCCGGAGCGGCACCGCGACGGCACCGTCGAAATGGTCCCGGTCAAGAAACAGGTCATCGTCACCGGGGACCAGTTCACGGACGCGCAGGCAACCTTCGACCAGGATCATCGGCCGGCTGTCTCGGTCCAACTGAACGACGCCGGCGGCGCCGTCATGCGGCAGGTCACGCGCGAGAACCTGCACCACCTGATGGCGATTGTCCTGTTCGAGAAGGGCAAGGGTGAGGCGATTTCCGTCGCCAGGATCCAGGGCGAGTTCGGCAGCCGCTTCCAGATCACTGGCAACTTCAGCCCGACCGAGACCGCCGACCTGTCCCTGCTCATCCGCGCCGGCTCGCTCGCGGCGCCGATGGATATCGTCGAGGAGCGCACGGTCGGCCCGAGCCTGGGCAAGGAGAACATCCAGCAGGGCTTCGACTCCACCAAGTGGGGCTTCAGCGCCATCGTGGTGTTCATGTCGATCTACTACTCGCTGTTTGGCGTCGTCGCGGCGGTGTCGCTGGCGTGCAACCTGCTCTTCCTGGTGGCGCTGCTGTCGATGCTGCAGGCGACGCTTACCCTGCCCGGCATCGCCGCGATCGCGCTCGCGCTCGGCATGGCGATCGACGCCAACGTGCTGATCAACGAGCGCATCCGGGAGGAGATTCGCGGCGGCGCCACGCCGCAGGCCGCAATTCACGCCGGCTACGAGCGCGCCTGGGGCACCATTCTGGACTCCAACATCACGACCCTGATCGCCGGCCTCGCGCTGCTGATCTTCGGCCAGGGGCCGGTGCGCGGCTTCGCGGTGGTGCACTGCCTGGGTATTCTCACCTCGATGTTCTCGGCGGTGACGGTGTCGCGGGGAATGGTCAACCTGATCTACGGCCATCGCCGACGCGTCGCCAAGCTGGCGATCGGCAACACGGCCTGGAAGTAACCGGCACGGGATAGAGCCACACCATGGAATTCTTCAAGATCCGCCGTGTAATCCCGTTCATGCGGTATGCGTTGATCTTCAACGTCATATCGTTGCTTACCTTCCTCGCCGCGGTCTTCTTCCTCGCCACCAAGGGCCTCAACTACTCGATCGAATTCACCGGCGGCACGCTGATCGAAGTGCATTACAAGGACAGCGCCGACACGGACGGAATCCGGCAGACGCTGCACAAGGCGGGCTACAAGGTGGAGGTGCAGAACTTCGGCTCTTCGCGCGACGTGCTGCTGCGCATGCCGATCGCAAAGGGCCAGTCGAGCTCGGAGCTGTCGCAGAAAATCTCGACGCTGCTGCAGGGCGAGGACAAGAGCGCGGAGGTGCGCCGGGTGGAGTTCGTCGGCCCGCAGGTCGGCGCGGAGCTGGCCCAGTACGGCGCCCTTGCGCTGATGGTGACGGCGATCGGCATCGTGCTGTATCTCGCGCTGCGCTTCGAGTGGAAGTTCGGCCTGTCGGCCATCATCGCCAACCTCCACGACGTGGTGATCATCCTCGGCTTCTTCGCCCTGTTTCAGTGGGAGTTTTCCTTGCCCGTGCTGGCCGCGGTGCTGGCGGTGCTGGGCTACTCGGTAAACGAGTCGGTCGTGGTGTTCGACCGGGTGCGGGAGAACTTTCGCAAGATGCGCAAGGCGTCCACCCCCGAGGTGATCGACTCGGCGATTACGGGGACCATCTCGCGCACCATCATCACCCATGGCAGCACGCAGGCGATGGTGACGACCATGCTCCTGTTCGGCGGGCCGGCGCTGCACTACTTCGCCCTCGCCCTGACGATCGGGATCCTGTTCGGGATCTATTCCTCGGTGCTGGTCGCGAGCCCGCTGCTGATGTGGCTCAAGGTCACCCGCGCGCAGTTCATCAAGCCGCCCAAGAAGGACCGCCGCGACGAGCACGAAGGCGCGGTCGTCTGACCGCCGTTGCGGTCAGATCCGCCTGGCAAGCGCCGCCGCGAGCCCGACGTAGCGCGCCGGCGTGAGCGCAAGCAGGCGCTTTTTCGCGGCCTGCGGGATCGGTAGGCGGCGGATGAACGCGGCGAGCTGGCGCCGGTCCAGGCGCTTGCCGCGCGACAAAGCCTTCAGCTTCTCGTACGCCTCCGGCACGCCGTAGCGGCGCATGACCTGCTGCACCGGCTCGGCCAGAACTTCCCAGTTGGCGTCGAGGTCCTCGGCCAGCCGAACCGCGTCGACCTCGAGCTTGCCCAGCCCGCGCAGGCAGGCGACATAGGCGAGCAGGCTGTGGCCCAGCGCGCTGCCGGCGTTCCTGAGCGCGGTCGAGTCCGACAGGTCGCGCTGCCAGCGCGAAACCGGCAGCTTGTCCGACAGGTGCCGCAGCAGCGCGTTCGCCACGCCGATGTTGCCCTCGGAGTTCTCGAAGTCGATCGGATTGACCTTGTGCGGCATGGTCGACGACCCCACCTCGCCCGCCTTCGGGCGCTGGCGGAAATAGCCGAGCGAGATGTAGCCCCACAGGTCACGGTCGAGATCGAGCAGCACGGTGTTGGCGGCAGCAAAGGCGTCGAAAAGCTCGGCGAACGAATCGTGCGGCTCGATCTGAATCGTGTACGGGTTGAACTCGAGCCCGAGGCGCTCGACGAAGCGGCGGCAGAAACGCTCCCAGTCGACGCCCGGATAGGCGATGACGTGCGCATTGTAGTTCCCCACCGCGCCGTTGATCTTGCCCAGGATGCGCACGCCAGCGATGCGCTCGCGCGCCCGGCGCAGACGGTGCACGAAGTTCGCCATTTCCTTGCCGAGCGTGGTCGGCGAGGCGGGCTGGCCGTGCGTGCGCGACAGCATCGGCAGCGCGGCGTGCCGGTGCGCGAGCGCGCGCAGCGCCGCGATCAGCTCCTCAAGCTTCGGCAGCATCACGCCGTCGCGCGCCTCCGACAGCATGAGCGCATAGGCCAGGTTGTTGATGTCCTCCGACGTGCAGGCAAAATGAATGAACTCGAGCGCGCGCCGGACCTCGGGGTCGTCGCCGAGCCGGCCCCTGAGCCAGTACTCGATCGCCTTGACGTCGTGGTTGGTCTGCGCCTCGATGTTCTTGATGTGCTCGGCGTCACGCTCGGAGAAGCCGGCCACCAGGCGCTGCATCGCGCTCGCCGCGTGGCGCGAGAAGGGCTTGAGCTCCCGGATCCCGCGTTCCGCCGCGAGCGCCCGCAGCCACGCGATCTCGACTTTCAGGCGGGCGCGTATCAGCGCCTGCTCGCTGAAGTGCGTTCGCAGCGCGTCGACGGTCTTGGCGTACCGGCCGTCGAGCGGCGACAGCGCGGTGAGCAGGGAGGGCATTTTCCGGATCGCGGGCCTTTGACGCCGTATTATAAGGCTCATGCCCCGCCCGGTTCCTCTCGCTCGCGTCGCGCGCGAGGCGCGCGCCTGCAGGTTGTGCGCAGGACAGCTCCCGCTCGAGCCGCGCCCCGTGTTCCACGTCGGCGCCCGCGCCCGCGTGCTCATCGTCGGCCAGGCACCGGGGCGCCGCGTCCACGAAACGGGCATCTCGTGGAACGACCCTTCCGGCGACACGCTGCGCGCCTGGCTCGGCATCGAGCGCGAGGCGTTCTACGACACCTCGCGCATCGCGATCGTCGCCACCGGACTGTGCTACCCGGGGACTGGGGCGCGCGGGGATCTGCCGCCGCGGCCGCAATGCGCGCCCATCTGGCAGCCGCGCTTTC
>JBAUTD010000483.1:0-3648 GCA_049582045.1 Burkholderiales bacterium | reverse complement strand
GCATGGCGCTGGCCCGCCTCCTGCGCGAGGGCGAAGATCTCCACCCGCGCGCTCGCGTCGGGCGCGTCGCTCTCGGCGAGCGACTCGAGCCAGCCGCGCAGGTCGTTCAGCGCGATCAGCGGATCGGCCGCGCACATCTCCGCCAGCAGCTTCTTCGCCGCCGCGGGTTCGCGCATCGGATCGCCGCCGGAGCCGCCGCCTTCGTGCTTCATCCACTCGAGCATGGTCTCAGAGCTCGCGGTCGATCAACGGCGACGTCTCGGCGCCGGGCAGCGCCTCGACGTCCTTCAGCTTCCTCTCGATCTGGCGCGTGCGCGTCTCGGCGGCGTCGATCGAGTTGGCCACGCTCTGCAGCTGCGCCTTGGTGCGCGCCAGCACCTCGCCGAAGCGGCCGAACTCGCTCTTCACCGCGCCGAGCACCTGCCAGACCTCGGACGAGCGCTTCTCGATCGCCAGCGTCCTGAATCCCATCTGCAGGCTGTTGAGCAGCGCCGAGAGCGTGGTCGGGCCGCACAGCGTGACGCGGTAGTCGCGCTGCAGCGCCTCGAACAGCCCGGGGCGGCGCAGCACCTCCGCGTACAGGCCCTCGAACGGCAGGTAGAGCAGGCCGAAGTCGGTGGTCGCGGGCGGCGCGAGGTATTTCTCGGCGATCGTTCTCGCCTCGAGCCGGATGCGCGCCTCGAGCGCCTTGGCCGCAGCCTCGACCGCGACCGGGTCGGCCGCGTCCTGCGCCTCCTGCAGGCGCTGGTAGTCCTCGGTCGGGAACTTGGCGTCGAGCGGCAGCCACACCGTGCCCTCGCTGTCGCGCCCGGGAAGCTTGATCGCGAACTCGACCCGGTCGCGCGAGCCGGGCCGGGTCGCGACGTTGGTCTCGTACTGCTCCGGGGTGAGGATCTGCTCCAGCAGCGCAGCGAGCTGCACCTCGCCCATCACGCCGCGGTTCTTGACGTTGGAGAGCACCCTCTTCAGGTCGCCCACGCCGGCGGCGAGCGACCGCATCTCGCCCAGCCCCTTGTGCACCAGCTCGAGCCGCTCCGAGACCTGCTTGAACGATTCCGACAGGCGCTGCTCGAGCGTCGCGTGCAGCTTCTCGTCCACCGTCTGGCGCATCTGCTCGAGCTTCGCCGCGTTGTCCTGCTGCAGCCTGCCGAGCTGCTGCTCGAGCGCCTCGCGCGTCTCGCGCGCGCCCTCGTTCAGCGAGCGGCGGAAATTCTCGAGCTGCAGCGCGAAGCTGTCGATCTGGTTGTTCTGCACCGTCGCGATCGAAGTCATCTGGGTCGAGATGTTCTGTCCGAAGGAGGACAGGCCCCGCGAAAGCTCCTCGCGCGCCTCGCGCGCCGAGCCGCGCTCGCGCCCGAGCAGCACCACCACCGCCACTGCCGCGACGATGGCGGCGACCAGCGTCAGGACGAGCAGGATGTCCGTCACGGCTGCCCCGGCATGTCGCCCTGCTTGTTGCGCATCCAGTCCGCGGTGGCGAAGAACTGCTGCATCATCCAGTCGCGCAGCTCGGGCGGCTCGACCCCGGTCTCATTCAGCGCGCGCCCCATGCAGGCGAGCCAGGCGTCGCGCTCGGCCTTGCCGATCGGGTACGGCAGGTGGCGCGCGCGCAGCATCGGGTTGCCGATCCGCTCCTGGTACAGCGGCGGCCCGCCGAAGTAGCCGGACAGGAACATGAACAGCTTGTCGCGCGAGCCCGACAGGTCCTCGGGATGGAGGCGCCGCACCGCGTGGAACTCGGGCTCCGAGTCCATCAGGGCGTAGAAGCGCTCGACCAGGGCGAACAGCACCTTCTCCCCTCCCAGCAGCTCGAATGGCGTGGCTTGCTTCGACATCGGACTGCCGCAATTCTCGCAGGAAAACATAAACGGGGTCAGAGTCGATTTATTTTAGTGTCGGCGACGCCGGTCAACCCCGGGGCGCGGTCGGCCGTTGCTCGGACCGAACGAACCCGGAAACCCGCCATGCCGCGCCGCACACGGATCTCGCTCGCCGGTTTGCCGCTGCACCTGATCCAGCGCGGCAACAACCGGTCGGACTGCTTCTTCGCGGTCGAGGACTACCGCGCCTACCTGCACTGGCTGCGCCGCTACGCAGAGGGGCTCGGCGTGCAGGTGCATGCCTACGTCCTGATGACCAACCACGTGCACCTCCTGCTCACCCCGGAGCGCCCGGAATATGCCTCGCGCCTGATGCAGGCGCTCGGACGGCGCTACGTGCGGTACGTCAACGAGAAGTACAGGCGCAGCGGCACGCTCTGGGAGGGACGCTTTCGCGCCTGCGGTGTGCACGCCAAGGACTATCTGTTCGCGTGCATGCGCTACATCGAGCTCAACCCGGTGCGCGCGAGCCTCGCGGCATCCCCCGAGCTGTACCGCTGGTCGAGCCATCGGCACAACGCGCAGGGTGTCGATGACCCGCTTCTCGCCGCGCATCCGCTATACACGGCGCTTGGGGGCGATCCAACCGAGCGCCGGGCCGCGTACCGCGCGCTGTTCGGCTGCGGGCTGGACGAGGCGACGCTCGATGGGATCCGCGCGGCGACGAATAGGGGTCACCTGCTCGCCCCGGAAGACGTTCGCAGACTGGCCGAGTCCCGGCTCGGACAGCCCCTTGGTCCCGCTCCGCGCGGGCGGCCATGGCACAAGAATAAATCGACTCTGACCCCGATTATTTAGACGGACTCGCGCAGGGTGAGGGCGGGCGAGGCGCGCAGGACTTTTCTCGATGACAGCCACGCGTTGAGCGACAGGAGCAGGATGCCGGCGAGCGGGCCGGCGACAAGCAGCATCGGGCTGGGCGGCAGGTCGAGGTCGAACACGCGCTGCGCGAGGAGCTGGCCGATCGCCGCGGCGCCGGCGGTGGCGAGGATGCCGGCGACCAGGCCCATGGCGAGGAACTCGGCGCGCTGGCTGCCGGCGACCTGGGCGCGCGAGGCGCCGTAGACGCGCATGATCGCCGCCTCGCGCCGGCGCTCGTCCTCGGTCGACACTAGAGCCGAATAAAGCACCAGCAGGCCCGCGCCGAGGGCGAACAGGAACACGAACTGGACCGCGTTGATCAGCTGGTCGATCACGCCCTGCGCCTGGCGCACCGCGGCGCCGACGTCGACCACGGTCAGGTTGGGGAAGCGCTGGGTGAGCGCGCTCATCGCGCGCTCCTCGTCGGCGGAGACGCGGAACGCGGTGATGTAGCTGGTCGGCATGGCTTCGAGCAGCGCCGGCGGCGCGATGACGAAGAAGTTGACCTTCATCGAGTCCCAGCGCAACTTCCTCAGCGAGGTAACGCGGCCGGTGAACGACTCGCCGCCGACCTCGAAGGTGAGCGCGTCGCCCAGCTTCCAGCCGAGCGTCCCTGCGATGCCCTGCTCGACCGAGAGCTGGTGCGGGTCAGCGCCGGCTCGCCACCAGCTGCCCGCGGCGAGCTGGTTGTGGCCCGGCATTTCGTCGGCATAGGACAGGTTGAACTCGCGCTCGACCAGGCGCCTGGCGCGCTCGTCGCGGTAGTCCTCGGCCGCGACGGGCTTGCCGTTCACCGCGACCAGGCGCCCGCGCACCATGGGGTAGATGTCGGGCTCGCCGATGCCGCGCGCGGCGAAGAACGCCTTCAGCGGCGCGAGCTGGTCGGGCTGGATGCCGAGCACGAAGC
>JBAUTD010000482.1:0-3092 GCA_049582045.1 Burkholderiales bacterium | reverse complement strand
GGCCGCAGCAGCCTGCGCACGCTCGCGTCGTCGAGGGTCAGCATCGCGCGGCGCGGCGGCGACGCCGCGCGCTCAGTTGCCGCTGCGCTTCACCAGGTCGCCCAGGGCGCCGAGGAGATTGACCGGTACCGGAAACACGATGGTGTTGCTCTTGTCGCCGGCGATCTCGGTCAGGATCTGCATGTAGCGCAGCTGCATCGCCTCGGGCTGGGTGGCGAGCTTGGCGCCCGCCTGCAGCAATTTCTCGGCGGCCTGCGCCTCGCCTTCTGAATAGATCACCTTGGCGCGCCGCTCGCGCTCGGCCTCGGCCTGGCGCGCGATCGCGCGGATCATCGACTCGTTCAGGTCGACGTGCTTGATCTCGACGTTGGAGACCTTGATGCCCCAGGCGTCGGTCTGCGTGTCGAGCACGGTCTGGATGTCGAGGTTGAGCTTGTCGCGCTCGGCCAGCATCTCGTCCAGCTCGTGCTTGCCGAGCACCGCGCGCAGCGTGGTCTGCGCGAGCTGGCTGGTCGCGCCCATGAAGTCGACGACCTGGATCACCGCCTTGGCCGGGTCGACGACGCGGAAGTACACCACCGCGTTCACCTTGACCGAGACGTTGTCGCGCGAGATCACGTCCTGGCTCGGCACGTCGAGCACCAGCGTGCGCAAATCCATGCGCACCATCTGCTGGATGCCCGGGATGACGAGGATCAGCCCGGGCCCCTTCACCTTCTGGAAGCGCCCGAGCAGGAAGATCACGCCGCGCTCGTACTCGCGCAGCACCCGCAGCGAACTGACGACCAGCACGATGATTACGATCAGCACGCCGTAGCCGAAGCTGAATCCAAGATTGAATGGCATCTCTAACTCCCCTTTTCGTTGTCCGGTTCCGGCGCGACGTCGAGCAGCAGGCCTTCGATCGCGGTGACGCGCAGCTTCTGGCCCTTGCGCACCGGCGCGTCCGCGCGCACGCGCCAGTTCTCGCTGTGCACCCGCGCCCAGCCCTCGCCGCTGAAGTCGTCCAGCGCGACGCCGCTCGAGCCGATCAGCTCCTCGCGGCCGGTGACCACCGGCCGGCGGCGCCCCTTTACGAGCATCCCGACCATGAGGATCAGAAACGCGGCACTTGCGACCGCGATGCCGCCGATCAGCGCGTACGGGATCGCGAACCCGGGCGCGCCGGTGTCGAACAGGATGATCGAGCCGATCACGAACGCGATCAGCCCGCCTATGCCGAGCGAGCCGAACGCGGGCACGAAGGCCTCGGCGACCATGAACGCGATGCCGAGCAGGATCAGCGCCAGCCCGGCGTAGTTGACCGGCAGGAGCTGGAACGCGTAGCCCGCCAGCAGGAGGCAGATCGCGCCGGCCACACCCGGCAGCACCAGCCCCGGATTGGAGAACTCGTAGATGAGCCCGTAGATGCCGACCAGCACCAGCAGGTAGGCGACGCTCGGATTGGTGATCACGCCCAGCAGCTGGGTGCGCCAGCCGACCTCGAAGGTCTCGACCTCGGCGCCGGCGAGGTCGAGCGTATGCTCGACGCCCCCCGCCGTCACCTTGCGCCCGTCGAGCTTCTTCAGCAGCGCGGGCACGCTGTCGGCGATGAAGTCGATCACGTGCATCTTCTCGGCTTCGGCTGCGGACAGGCTCACCGCCTCGCGCACCGCGCGCTCGGCCCATTCGGCGTTGCGCCCGCGCATCTGCGCCAGGCCGCGGATGTAGGCCGAGGCGTCGTTGACCATCTTGTGCTCGAGCGTGCTGCCGCCTTCGTCCCCCTTCTCGCCTTTGTTGCCGCTTTTCGCCGGCGCGGGCGAGGACGGCGCGCCGATCTGGATCGGGGTCGCCGCGCCGAGATTGGTCGCCGGCGCCATCGCCGCGAAGTGGCTCGCGTACAGGATGTAGGTGCCGGCGCTCGCCGCGCGCGACCCGGCGGGCGCGACGTACGCGGCCACGGGCACCGGCGAGGCGAGGATGTCCTTGATGATCTCGCGCATCGCGCTGCTCAGGCCGCCGGGGGTGTCCATCTTCAGCACCACCAGCTGCGCGCCGTCCTTCTGCGCCGCCTCGAGGCCGCGGTGGACGTAGTCCGAGGTCGCCGGTCCGATCGCGCCGTCGATCGACAGCACCAGCACCGGGGCGGCGGCGCGGGCGAGCGCCGGGGCTAGCAGGAACGCCGTCAGCAGCATCAATCCGCGCAGCCTCAAGGCTTTCTCCTTGCGCCGTCTTCTCCAGACCATACAATACGCCTCCTGCCGGCATTGCGTATCCGTGAAACCCGAATCCTTTCCGGCCGAGGCGATCGTCGTTCGCGGCGCCCGGCAGAACAACCTCAAGAACCTCACGCTTTCGATTCCGACCGGCGAGCTGGTGGTGGTCACCGGCGTGTCGGGCTCGGGCAAGTCCTCGCTCGTGTTCGACACGCTGTACGCGGAGGGCCAGCGGCGCTACGTCGAGACCTTCAGCCCCTACGCGCGCCAGTTCCTCGACCGCATGGACAAGCCGCAGGTCGACGCGATCGAGGGCATCCCGCCGGCGATCGCGATCGACCAGACCAACCCGGTGCGCACTTCGCGCTCGACGGTCGGCACCATGACCGAGCTGAACGACCACCTGAAGCTCCTCTACGCGCGCGCGGCGACGCTGACCTGCCGCGGCTGCGGCAAACCGGTGACGCGCGACACGCCCGACTCCATCTACCGCGCGCTCGAGGCGCGCTGCGCGGAGCACGGCGACCCGCGCCTGGTGATCGCCTTCCCGGTGCCGGTGCCGAAGAATTTCAGCGAGCAGGAAGTGCTGCAGCTGCTCGAGCGCCAGGGCTACAGCCGCATCCACACGCGCTCGAAGGACATGCTGGAGGTGGTGCAGGACCGCCTGCGCCTGGCGGGCGCCGAGCGCGCGCGCGTGATCGAGGCGCTCGAAGCCGCCTTGCGCGTCGGCCAGGGCAAGGTCAGCGTCCACTTCGATAATCGGGGTCAGAGTCGGATTACCGAAGCGAAATCCGACTCTGACCCCGATTATTCGGTCTGGAAATTCTCCTCCGACCTTCACTGCGCGGACTGCGACATCCATTACTCCGATCCGGTGCCGGCGGCGTTCTCGTTCAA
>JBAUTD010000481.1:0-3582 GCA_049582045.1 Burkholderiales bacterium | reverse complement strand
CAGGGGCAAAAGCGCAGGGTGGCGCTCGCGCGCCTGTGCCTGGCGGAAGATTTTCCGCTCTGGATCCTGGACGAGCCTTTCGCCGCGCTCGACACCCGCGCGCTCGCCACCGTGGTGGCGCTGGTCGACGCGCACCTGGAGCGCGGCGGCGCGGTGATCCTGACCACTCACCAGGAAGTGGCGATCGCGGCGCGCACGCAGTTCTCGATCGTGCTGGAAGGTTGAACTTAGGCGTGCTCGGCGGACTCCAATCGATCGTTGCTCGCGACCTGCGCCTGTCGATGCGCCGGCGCGGCGACGTTCTCAATCACCTGGTGTTCTTCGTCATCGTGGTCACCCTGTTTCCGCTCGGCGTGGGCGCCGAGCCGAACCTGCTGCGCTCGATGGCGCCCGGCATCGTGTGGGTCGCGGCGCTGCTGGCCGCGATGCTGTCGCTGCAGCGCATGTTCGCATCGGACTACGCCGACGGCAGCCTGGAGCAGATGCTGATATCCGCACATCCGCTGGGGGTAATCGTGGTCGGCAAGTTCATCGCGCACTGGCTGCTCTCGGGCTTGCCTGTCACCCTGCTGGCGCCGGTCGTTGGGGTACAGTTTGATCTGTCTCAACAAGCGCTGGTGGTGCTGACGGTATCGTTGCTCGTCGGAACGCCCGTGCTTAGCCTGATCGGCGGCGTGGGCGCTGCCCTGACGCTCGGAGTACGGGGCGGAGGGGTGCTGCTGGCGCTGCTGGTGCTGCCGCTTTTCATCCCGGTGCTGATTTTCGGCGCCGGCGGCGTGTCGGAGGCGCAGGCGGGAATGAGCGCGGCGCCGCACCTGTCGTTGCTCGGCGCGTTCCTCGCCATGTCGTGCGTGGTCGCCCCCTGGGCCACCAGCGCGGCGCTGCGGGTTGCATACGATTGAACGTTTCTCGAGAGGGTGAGCTTGGCATCGAATAGCTACAGACTGGACAGCGAAACGAGCGGCAACTGGCTGCTGCGGCTCGCCGCGCCGCAGGCGTTCTTCCCGGTCGCGGGGAAGATGATTCCCTGGTTCGCGACGCTCGCGGTGCTGTTCGCGCTGCCGGGGCTGTACGTGAGCTTCTTCGTCGCGCCGACCGACTTCCAGCAGGGCGAGGCCTACCGCGTGATCTTCCTTCACGTGCCCGCGGCGTGGATGTCGATGTTCCTGTACGTGATCATGGCCTGCTGGGCCGCGCTCGGACTGATCCTCAATACGCGCCTGTCCGGAATGATGGCCTCGGCGGTCGCGCCGACCGGGGCGATGTTCACCTTCCTCGCGCTGTGGAGCGGCGCGCTGTGGGGCAAGCCGACCTGGGGCACCTGGTGGGTGTGGGACGCGCGCCTCACCTCCGAGCTGATCCTGCTGTTCCTGTATTTCGGCTTCATCGCGCTCACCAACGCGATCGACGACCCGCGCCGCGCCGACCGCGCCGGCGCGGTGCTGGCGATCGTGGGCGTGGTCAACATCCCGATCATCTATTTTTCGGTCAAGTGGTGGAACACCCTGCACCAGGGCGCCTCGGTCAGCCTGACCCGCGCGCCCTCCATGGCCACCACGATGCTCGTCGGCATGCTGCTGATGGCGCTCGCGGCGTGGATGTACAGCATCGCCGCTGCGCTGTGGCGGGTGCGCTCGATCATCCTCGAGCGCGAGCGCGACGCGCAGTGGGTGCGGGAACTGAGAGGTGTGGAATGAACTGGGGCAGTTTCGGCAATTTCGTCCATATGGGCGGCTACGGGTTCTACGTCTGGGGCTCGTACCTGGTGGCGGCGGCGTGCATCGCGGGCGAACTGATCCTGCTCGCGCGCCGCGCGCGCCTGGCGGAGCGCAAGCAATGAAGCCGCGCCACCGCAGGCTGATCTACGTCGCGCTCGGGCTCGCGCTGCTGGGCGTGACCGCAGCGCTGGTGCTGAACGCGTTCCGCAGCAATCTCGTGTTCTTCTACAGCCCCACCCAGGTGGCGGACAAGGAAGCGCCGGTCAACAAGACTTTCCGCCTCGGCGGGCTGGTCGAGCAGGGCAGCCTGAAGCGCCTGCCCGACGGCGTCACGGTGAGCTTCGTGGTGACCGACACCGGCAAGAGCATCCCGGTGCGCTACAAGGGCATCCTTCCCGACCTGTTCAAGGAGGGCAAGGGCGTGGTCGCGCAGGGGCGGCTCGAGCCCGACGGCGTGTTCCAGGCCCAGGAAGTGCTCGCCAAGCACGACGAGAACTACATGCCGCCGGAAGCCGCCGCGGCGATCGCCAAGGCGCAGCACGGCCAACTGCCGGAGCCGATGAAAAAATGATCCCCGAGCTCGGACACTTCGCACTCATCGTCGCTCTCGGCCTGGCGCTGGTGCAGGCCACGCTGCCTTTGATCGGCGCCGCGCGCGGCAACCCGGCTTTCGTCGCGGTCGCACGTCCCGCGGCGCAGGGCCAGTTCGTGTTCGTCGCGATCGCCTTCGGCTGCCTCGCCTGGTCCTTCATGAACAGCGACTTCTCGGTGCTCTACGTCGCCGAGCATTCCAATTCGCGCCTGCCGCTGCAGTACAAGTTCGCCGCGGTGTGGGGCGGCCACGAGGGCTCGCTCCTCCTGTGGGTGCAGATGCTCACCGTGTGGATGCTCGCCGTCACGGTCTTCAGCCGCCGCCTGCCGGACGAGATGGTGGCGCGCATCCTGGCGGTGATGGCGATGGTCAGCATCGGCTTTCTGCTGTTCATGCTGGTGACCTCGGATCCTTTCGACCGCCTGCTGCCCGCCGCGGCCGAAGGGCGCGACCTGAACCCGCTGCTGCAGGACCCGGGCATGGTGTTCCATCCGCCGATGCTGTACATGGGCTACGTCGGCTTCTCGGTCGCGTTCGCGTTCGCGCTCGCGGCCCTGATCGACGGGCGCCTGGACGCGGCCTGGGCGCGCTGGACGCGGCCCTGGACGATCGCCGCGTGGTGCTTCCTGACGCTGGGCATCGCGCTCGGCAGCGCCTGGGCCTATTACGAGCTCGGCTGGGGCGGCTGGTGGTTCTGGGATCCGGTGGAAAACGCCTCCTTCATGCCGTGGCTGGTCGGCACCGCGCTGCTGCATTCGCTCGCGGTGACGGAGAAACGCGGCGGCTTCAAGGCCTGGACCGTCCTGCTGGCGATCGTCGCCTTTTCGCTCTCACTGCTGGGCACCTTCCTGGTCCGATCGGGCGTGTTGACCTCGGTGCACGCCTTCGCGACCGACCCGCGGCGCGGGATCTTCATCCTCGCCTTCCTCGCGGTGGTGATCGGCGCGTCGCTTGCGCTGTTTGCCTGGCGCGCGCCGCGCGTCGGCCTGGGCGGGCGCTTCGAGCTGGTGTCCAAAGAGTCGATGCTGCTGATGAACAACGTGCTGCTCGCGGTCGCCGCGGCCGCGGTGCTGCTCGGCACGCTGTATCCGCTGGTGCTCGACGCGCTCAACCTCGGCAAGATCTCGGTCGGCCCGCCGTACTTCGACACGGTGTTCGTGCCGCTGATGGCGCCGGCGCTGTTCCTGATGGGGATCGGCCCGCTCGCGCGCTGGCGCGAAGCGAGCCTGCCGAGCCTGGCGCGGCGGCTCAAGTGGGCCTTGGGCCTCGCCG
>JBAUTD010000480.1:0-2480 GCA_049582045.1 Burkholderiales bacterium | reverse complement strand
CTCGATCGCCGCCCGCGCCGACTCGAGCGGCGCGCTCTCGATGTCGGCGAGGACGACTTTCATGCCCGCCTGCGCGAAACGCGTCGCCAGCGCGAGCCCGATGCCGCTCGCCGCGCCCGTCACCACCGCCACCTTGCCCGCGAACGCGTTCATCGTTTCGAGAACTCCATGAAGCCGTCGTCAATCCGGCCGAAGCGCAACGCCATGATATCGCGCGCGTAATTCTGGCGCAGCCTCCAGGGCGGCTTGGAGCCCTGCTGCGGAAACAGGTGCAGCGAGCGCTGGATGTAGCCCGAGGAGAAATCGACCCAGGGCTCGCCGGCCAGGTCGGCGTCGGCGTTGCGCGGCGTGCACTGCAGGTAGCCGTGCTTGCGCATGTGATTGAGCAGGCGGCAGACGTATTCGCAGGTCAGGTCGCACTTCAGGGTCCACGACGCGTTGGTGTAGCCGAACGACGAGGCGAGGTTGGGCACCCCGCTGTACATCAAGCCCTTGTAGTTGAAGGTCCGGGCCGGATCGATGCGCTCGCCGTCGACCGTGATCTGAACGCCGCCCAGCACTTCGAGGTTCAGTCCGGTGGCGGTGACGATCAGGTCGGCCTCGAGCTGCGCGCCCGAAGCGAGCCTGACGCCGGTCTCGGTGAAGGTCTCGATGCGGTCGGTGACCACAGACGCCTTCTTGCTCCGGATCGCCTTGAACAGGTCCGCATCGGGCACCAGGCACAGCCGCTGCTCCCAGGGGTTGTAGCGCGGCGTGAAGTGCCGCTCGACGTCGTAGTCGGGACCGAGATAGGCGCGCACCCCGCCCAGGAGCAGGCGCCTGGCGCGCGCCGGGTTGCGCCGGCACAGGTTGAAGAAATACTGCTGCAGCAGCACGCGCTTCCAGCGCGTGATGCCGTAGGCGAGCATCGGCGGCAGCCACTTGCGCAGTTTGACGGCCCCTTCGTCTATCGCCGGGCGCGCCACGACCCAGGTGGGCGAGCGCTGCAGCATCACCACGTGCGCGGCCTTCTTCGCCAGTTCCGGGACCAGGGTGACTGCGGTGGCGCCGCTGCCGATCACGACCACGCGCTTGCCGGCGTAGTCGATGTCGTCGGTCCACTTCTGCGGGTGCACGATGCGGCCGGCGAAGCGCTCCGCGCCGGGGAAATCGGGCGTGTACCCTTGCGAGTACTTGTAATAGCCGCTGCAGGCGAACAGGAAGTTGCAGGTGAACCGGACCGCCTCCTTCGCGCTGCCGCGCTCCGCCTCCACGGTCCAGCGCGCGTCCCGCGACGACCACGAGGCGCGCTTGACCTGGTGGCCGAAGCGGATCCGGCGCTCGATGCCGTACTCGCGCGCGGTGTCCCGCACGTACTCGAGGATCGACGGTCCGTCCGCGATCGCGTTGGCTTGCTCCCACGGCCGGAACGAATAGCCGAGCGTGTACATGTCGGAATCGGAGCGGATGCCGGGGTAGCGGAACAGGTCCCAGGTGCCGCCGATGGCATCGCGGCCCTCGAGGATCGCGTAGGTCCTGTCGCGGCAGCGGGCCTGCAGGTGGTAGCCCGCGCCGATGCCCGACAGCCCCGCGCCGACGATCAGGACGTCGAAATGCTCGATGGTCATCCGCCGCCGGTCTCGCTCAAGGCTGCAGCGCGCGCAGCACGTCGTCGGCCAGCGGCATGCTCGCGGTGAGTCCGGGCGACTCGATGCCGAACAGGTTGACCAGCCCCGGCACGCCGTGCTCGCGCGGGCCCTGGATCACGAAGTCCGCCGCGGGCTCGCCGGGGCCCGAGATCTTGGGCCGGATCCCGGCGTAGCCCGGCGCGAGCGCGCCGTCGGGCAGCCCCGGCCAGTAGCGCCGGATCGCGGCGTAGAAGCGATCGGCGCGCCTGGGGTCGACCCGGTAGTCGATCGCGTCGACCCATTCCACGTCCGGACCGAAGCGCGCCTGCCCGGCGAGATCGAGCGTGACGTGGACGCCCAGGCCGCCGGGCTCCGGCACCGGGTAGACCAGGCGCGAGAACGGCGCGCGGCGCGAAAGCGAATAGTAGTTGCCCTTGGCGTACAGCTCGCGCGGCGCGTGCTCCGCGGGATAGCCCTCGATCAGGCGCGCCACGCTCGGCGCGCGGATGCCGGCGCTGTTGACGAGAAAGCGAGCGAGTATCGGTTCCGCTCCGCTCACGTGCAATTCAATTCCTTCACGGCGCACGAATCCCCTCTCCAGCCGGCTCCTGAGCGCGAGCATGGCGCCGTGGTCCTCGGCCTCGCCGAGGTAGGCGAGCATGAGCGCGTGGCTGTCGACGATGCCGGTCGAGGGCGAGTGCAGGGCGGCGACACAACGCAGCTCGGGCTCCCAGGCGAGGGCCTGCTCGCGCGCGACGAAGTCGACCTCGGGCACGCCGTTGGCGTGCGCGCGGGCCCGGATGCCCTCGAGCTCGCCGCGCTGGGCCTCGTCGGCCGCGACGATCAGCTTGCCGCAGCGGCGGTGCGGCACGC
>JBAUTD010000479.1:0-1819 GCA_049582045.1 Burkholderiales bacterium | reverse complement strand
CCCCCGATCTTGAGCGCGTCGCCGAGCGCCTTGCCGAGCGGGCCGAACCAGCCCGCGAGCAGGTCGGCGTGCGCCCGCCCCGGCTCCTCCTCGGCCGGCGCGGGCCTGCTCGCCCCGCCCGCCTCGGTGGTGATCGACAGCAGCACCTTCATCAGCGCCACACCGTCGGCGTAGCAGTGGTGGATGCGCGCGACGATCGCGCTGCCCTTGCCGTAGCGCTCCACCAGCTGGAACTGCCACAGCGGGCGCGCGCGATCGAGCGGCGAGCTGATCAGGTCGCCCACCAGCTCGTAGAGCTCCTTGCGCCCGGCGGGGCGCGGCAGGGCGCTGCGCCTGACGTGAAAGGAGAGGTCGAAGTCCGGGTCTGGCTCCCAGTAGGCGCTGTCGCCGTCGAACGCCACCCGCTCGCGAAAGCGCCGGTGGGCGAGGAAGTTCGTCTGCATCACCTGGCGGAAGCGCTCGAAATCCACCTTGCCCTCGGTCAGCAGCAGCCCGCCGATCACCATCGGGTTGGTCGGGCGGTCGGTCCGCAGCCACGCGGTGTCGATCGCGGACATGGGCTCGCGCTGGGGCATGCGAGAACGATACAAACTGCGCCCGCGGGCTTCTTGCGCTACGTCAAACGCCCGGCGCCGGATCGATCCTAGATTAGGGGATCCTGCAAGGAACGACCGCCATGCGCTATTTCATCACCGGCGCGACCGGGTTCATCGGCTCCCGGCTCGCCAGGAAGCTCCTCGAGCGCGAAGGCTCGACCGTGTATTTCCTCGTGCGCGAGCGCAGGCTCAAGAAGGCCGAAGCGCTGCGCCGGCGCTGGGGCGTCGGGCCCGAGCGCGCGATCCCGGTGCTGGGCGACCTGACCCTGCCGCGTCTGGGGGTGTCGGACGCGGACCTCGAGCGCCTGCGCGGGGTCGATCACATGTTCCACCTCGGCGCGGTGTACGACCTGAGGGCGAGCGCCGAGGCGCAGCAGGCCGCGAACGTCGATGGCACGCGCCACGCGCTCGAGCTCGCGCACGAGGCCGCGGTCGGCTGCTTTCACCTCGCCAGCTCGATCGCCGCCGCCGGGCTGTACGAAGGCGTGTTCCGCGAAGACATGTTCGAGGAGGCGGAGAACCTCGAGCACCCGTACTTCCGCACCAAGCACGACTCCGAGGCGATCGTGCGCAAAGAGTGCCGCCGGCCCTGGCGTATCTATCGCCCGGGGATCGTGGTGGGCGACTCGCGCAGCGGCGAGATGGACAAGATCGACGGCCCGTACTACTTCTTCAAGCTGATCCAGACGCTGCGCCGCTATGTGCCCGCGTGGATGCCCGCGATCGGCATCGAGGGCGGGCGGCTGAACCTGGTGCCGGTGGACTTCGTCGTCGCGGCGATGGACCACATCGCGCACCAGGCAGGCCTGGACGGCAAGTGCTTTCACCTCACCGACCCGAAGCCCCGCAGGGTGGGCGAGATCCTGAACATCTTCGCGCACGCGGGGCACGCGCCGTCGATGAGCCTGAAGCTCAACGCGCGCATGCTCGGCTTCATCCCCGAGGCGGTGCGCCGCGGCATCGCGCGCATGGCCCCCGTCAGGCGCATCGGCGAGCAGCTGATGCGGGACCTCGGCCTGCCGCCGGGGATCCTGCAGTTCGTCAACTACCCCACGCGCTTCGACTGCCGCGAGGCGCAGGCCGCGCTCGCCGGCAGCGGGATCGAGGTGCCGCCGCTCGAGGACTACGCCTGGCGGCTGTGGGACTACTGGGAGCGCCACCTCGACCCGGAGCTTTTTCGCGACAGAAGCCTCGCCGGCGCGGTGAAGGGCAAGGTGGTGCTC
>JBAUTD010000478.1:0-17725 GCA_049582045.1 Burkholderiales bacterium | reverse complement strand
ACCTCGCCCTCCTCCAGGTCGAGCGACTCGACGATGTACTGGTAGGCGTGGGTATGGATGGCCTCCTCGAATGCCTGGCGCAGCAGGTACTGCCGGCACTCCGGCGCGGTGATGTGCCGGTAGGTTCCGAGCACGATGTTGTTCGCGGCGAGCGAGTCGGCGGTGACGAAAAATCCCAGGTTGCGCGTGACGACGCGCCGCTCGTCCTCGGTCAGGCCGCCGGGGTCCTTCCAGAGCGCGATGTCGCGGCTCATGTTGACCTCCTGCGGCATCCAGTGGTTGGCGCAGGCGGCGATGTACTTCTCCCAGGCCCACTTGTACTTGAACGGAACGAGCTGGTTGACGTCGGCCTTGGAATTGATGATCGACTTGTCCTCGACCGAGATGCGGCGGAACTCGTTGCCGGCGGCGAACCGGGCGTCCGCCTCGGGCACGCCCGCGGAAGCGGGGACGAACCCCCTTTTGGTCTGGAGAGAAAGGCCCGGAATCGAGTTCAACTTTCCTTCGTCCTCAATGCTCAGCATGGCGTCCTCTCCTCGTTCTCTCTTGCTCTTCTTATTGGCACGCCTCGCACTCCGGATTGTCGATCGAGCAGAACGCCGGCTCGGTCGGGCCCGCCGCCATCGCCGTCGCGCCATCGGTAGGGACCGCGTTCAGCTGTCCGGAATTGACGGTCGACTTCTCGGCATGGGTGGCGCCCATCGCCCTGAGGTAGTAAGTGGTCTTCAGGCCTCGGATCCAGGCCAGCTTGTAGGTCTCATCGAGCTTGCGCCCGGAGGCCCCGGCCATGTAGATGTTGAGCGACTGGGACTGGTCGATCCACTTCTGGCGCCGCGCCGCCGCTTCGACCAGCCACTTCGGCTCGGTTTCGAAAGCGGTCGCATACAGTCTGCGCAGCTCCGCGGGCACCCGATCGATCCGCGCCAGGTTACCGTCGAAGTACTTGAGGTCGGCGATCATCACCTCGTCCCAGAGCCCGGCCTGCTTGAGGTCGGCTACCAGGTACTCGTTCACAACCGTGAACTCGCCCGACAGGTTCGACTTCACGTACAGGTTCTGGTAGGTGGGCTCGATCGAGGCCGACACCCCCACGATGTTGGCGATGGTTGCGGTCGGCGCGATCGCGAGGCAGTTCGAATTGCGCATCCCGTGCTGCTTGATCCGGGCCCTGAGCGCGTCCCAGTCGAGCGTTGACGAGCGGTCGACTTCGACGTATCCGCCGCGCTCGGCGGCCAGGATGTCGAGCGTGTCCTGCGGCAGCACGCCGCTGTGCCACAGCGAACCCTCGAACGAGCCGTAGCGCCCGCGCTCCTCGGCCAGCTCGGTCGAGGCCTGGTAGGCGCAGTAGGCCACCATCTCCATGGAGCGGTCGGCGAACTCGACCGCTTCGGGCGAAGCGTAGGCGATGCGCAACCGGTGCAGGCAATCCTGAAAGCCCATAATGCCCAGGCCGACCGGACGGTGGCGCAAATTCGAGTTTCTCGCCTTGTCGACTGCGTAGTAGTTGATATCGATGACGTTGTCGAGCATGCGCATCGCGGTGCGTATGGTGCGCTGCAGCTTCGCGAAGTCCAGGCCGCGCTCGGTCATGTGCGCGACCAGGTTGACCGAGCCAAGATTGCACACCGCGATCTCGTCGCCAGAGGTGTTCAGGGTGATTTCCGTGCACAGATTGGAGCTGTGCACGACGCCGGCATGCTGCTGCGGGCTGCGCAAATTGCACGGGTCCTTGAACGTAATCCAGGGATGCCCGGTCTCGAACAGCATACTCAGCATCTTGCGCCAGAGCTGCACCGCGGGAATCTTCTTGAAGAGCTTGAGCTCGCCCCGCGCGGCCCTGTCCTCGTAGCGCAGGTAGACCTCCTCGAAGGCCTTGCCGAAGGCATCGTGCAGCTCCGGCACGTCGGACGGGCTGAACAGCGTCCACTCAGCGTTCTCGAGCACGCGCTTCATGAACAGGTCCGGGATCCAATTCGCGGTGTTCATGTCGTGCGTCCGACGCCGGTCGTCGCCGGTGTTCTTGCGCAGCTCGAGAAACTCCTCCACGTCCAGGTGCCAGGATTCGAGGTACGAGCACACGGCGCCCTTGCGCTTGCCGCCCTGGTTCACGGCCACGGCGGTGTCGTTCACGACCTTCAGGAAGGGAACCACGCCCTGAGACTTTCCGTTGGTTCCCTTGATGTGCGAACCGAGCGCGCGCACCGGGGTCCAGTCGTTGCCCAGCCCGCCGGCGAATTTCGCCAGCAGGGCGTTCTCCTTTATCGCGTCGTAGATCCCCTCGAGGTCGTCGGAGACGGTCGTCAGGTAGCACGACGAGAGCTGCGAGCGCAGCGTTCCCGAGTTGAACAGGGTCGGCGTCGAGCTCATGAAGTCGAACGTAGACAGGACGTTGTAGAACTCGATCGCGCGCGCCTCGCGCTCGCGCTCGTTCAGTGCCAGGCCCATCGCCACGCGCATGTAGAATGCCTGCGGCAGCTCGATCCGGCGACCCTGGACGTGCAGGAAATAACGGTCGTATAGCGTCTGCAGTCCGAGGTAGCCGAAGCGAAGATCGCGCTCGGCAGAGAGCGCCTTGCCCAGACGGTCCAGATCGAACTTGGCGAGCTCCGGGTCGAGCAATTCGGCCGCAATACCGCGCTCGATGAACTGGGGGAAATACTCCGCGTAGCGGGTGCCCACGTCGGCTTGGCTGACCTCTTCGCCGATCACTTCCAGCCGGATGGTGTTGAGCAGCAGGCGCGCGGTGACGTAGCTGTACGCCGGGTCCTTCTCGATCAGCGCGCGCGCGGCCATGATCGCCGACTTGCGCACCTCCTCCATCGGCACCCCGTCGTACAGGTCGCGCAGAGTGGCTTCGAGGATCGCCTCGGGCGTCGCCGAGCCCTCCAGCCCGGTGCAGGCGGATGCGACCAGGCGCTCGAGCGCCCCCCGGTCGAGCGGGCGGCGCTCGCCGCGCTCAATCACGTGCAGCAGCGGGCCGCCGCCGTGCTGCGTCTCTCGCGCCGCCTTTTCCTCGGAGCGGGCCTTGGCGCGCCCTTCCCGGTAGAGCACGTAGGCGCGCGCCACGTCGTGCTCGCCGGAACGCATCAGCGCGAGCTCGACCTGGTCCTGGATGTCTTCTATATGGAAGGTGCCGCCCTGCGGCTGGCGCCGCATCAAGGCCGCCACCACGCCGTCTGTCTGCCTAGCGACGAGCTCGCGAATGCGCGCCGATGCGGCCCCCTGGCTACCGTTTACCGCCAGAAACGCCTTGGTCATCGCGACCGCGATCTTGCTCGGCTCGAAGCCGACCACCGCGCCATTGCGACGGATTACCTTGTACTCGGAATGTGCCGCCGGGGCGGCACTGGGCTCAGGGACGTTCACGCTCACTGCCAAGTCAGTCGTCACGTTCTCCTGAGCAATCTGCATAGCGTCTCCCTCTTCTCCCCTGCGATGACTACTACATCTAGTGTTCCGCCACGTCCGCCGAACTAAGTGTAGTGCGCGCAATTTACCATTGCAACAAGAAATTGCAAGCAGTATCGGCGCGATCCCGCGCACCGCGAGAAATTCTTCACGCCAAATGGATCGAACTGCGCGCAGCGCTGCAACGTCGCGCAGCAGCTAGCGTCGCGCGAGAGCGCTCAGGAATCGCGCCCAATCGAACAGCGCGCCGGGGTCGGTCTTGCGCACCGGAGCGATGTCGCTATGCGCGGCGACATCGCGCAGCGGCAGCACGCGACGCAACGCGCGCGTCACTTCGATCAGGCGCGCGTACTGGGTGTCGGTGTAACGGTCCTCGTCGCCGCCTTCGAGCTCGATGCCGACGGAAAAGTCGTTGCATGCGCGCCGCCTGCGCCAGCTCGAGTCGCCCGCGTGCCATGCCCGCATGTGCAATGGCACGAATTGAACGAGACCTCCGTTGCGCCGCAACAACAAATGCGCCGATACGCGCAGGTGTGCGATTTGCGCATAGTAGGGATGCTCGGCGGGATCGAGCTGGTTGGTAAACAGGCGCTCGACCCCCGGTCCACCGTACGTCCGGGGAGGCAAGCTGATCGAGTGCACGACGAGCAACGTGACCTCCTGACCCTGCGGGCGCGGGTCGCAGTTCGGCGAGGCGACGTAGCGGGCTCCGGCGGCGAGGCCGTCGGCACCGAATCGCATCAGTGGCCGCCTTCGCCCTGCGCTCCGGGCTCGCGAATCTCGAGCCGTTGCATCCGATAGCGCAGCTGGCGGAACGTGATGCCCAGGGCCTTAGCGGCCGCGGTGCGATTGAAGTTTGTCTTGGCCAACGCGCCGAGGATCGCGTCGCGCTCGACCTGGTCAAGATAAGCTGGTAGCGATGTGGCCGGCGGATGCCCGTCCGGGCGCGCGGCATCCTCCGGCGTACGCTCGTCGACCAGCGGCTTCAGGCGCAGATCGTCGGGCTGGATCACCTCGGCAGACGATAGCGCGGTCGCGCGCTCGAGTACGTTCTCCAGCTCGCGGATGTTGCCGGGGAAGTCGTAGCGCCCGAGCTCATCGAGCGCCTCCGCCGAGAGCCGCGCGGGCGGGGTGCTGTTCTGGGTCGCGATCCGCGCCAGGATGCTGGAGGCGATCAGCGGTATATCCTCCCGGCATTCGCGCAACGGCGGCATCTTGAGCTCGATCACGTTCAACCGGTAGAACAGGTCCTGCCTGAAGCGTCCGGATTCCACGCACGAGGCCAGGTCCTGATGGGTGGCCGAAATGATACGTACGTCGACCGGCTCTTCCTGCGTAGCTCCGACCTCGCGCACCTTCTTTTCCTGGATCACGCGCAACAGCTTGACCTGCATCGCAAGCGGGAGATCCGCGACCTCGTCGAGAAACAGGGTTCCGCCGTTGGCGGCCTGGAAGAAGCCGTCCCGGTCCTGCTCCGCCCCGGTGAAGGCCCCCTTCTTGTAGCCGAAGAACTCGCTCTCCATCAGGGTTTCGGGGATCGCGCCGCAGTTGACGGGCACGAACGGCTTGTCGCGCCGCGCGCCGTTGGCGTGGATGAATCGCGCCGCAAGTTCCTTGCCGCTGCCCGACTCGCCCGAGATATAGACCGGAGCCTGGGTCCGCGCCAGCTTGGCAATTGTTTCGCGCACCGCCTGCAGTGCCGGGCTCTCGCCCAGCAACTGCTGACCGGGTGCGGGCGCATGCTCGTCATCCGGCAGGGAAAGGGCGGATTTGACCAGCGCGCGCAGCTGCTCGAGCCCAACCGGCTTCGCGACGTAGTCGAATGCCCCGGCCTTGAGCGCCGCCACCGCGTTTTCTGCGCTGCCGTAGGCCGTGATTACCGCGACCGGCAGATCGATGCCCAGGCTCGATATATGGCGCACCAGATCCAGCCCCTCGCCGTCGCCCAGTCTCATGTCGGTCAGGCAAAGGTCGAAGCGCCCGGATTCGAGGTGCTGCTTGGCTTCTGCAAGCGTGCCCGCTGCCGTCACGCCGAGCCCCATCTTGAGCAGAGTGAGCTCCAGCAGCTCGCGGATGTCGGGTTCGTCATCGACCACCAGGACCTGGCGGTCGCGCGAGCCTCCGCGCCGTTCCGCTCGCTTCATTCTGCCTGCGCCTCCTGGCAAAGGATCCGGAAATGCGCCCCCGGCATGTTGGCTACGTACTCCAGCACTGCGCGATTCGCCGCGCACAGCTCGCGCGCCAGGTACAGGCCGAGCCCGGTTCCCTTGCTTTCAGTGGTGAAAAAGGGTTCGAACAACTGCCCCTGGTTGCCGGGCGGTACGCCCGCGCCGTTGTCGATGACGCTCAATTCTACTTGATCGCCGTATGTGCCCAGCACGATACGCACGCCGTACGGCTCGTCGCGGGCGTGACGCACCGCGTTGCGCAGCAGATTCCACATGACCTGACGCAGTTGCTCGCGGTCGAAACGTACCCAGACCTCGCGCGTGGCTTCGACCTGGAATCGCTCGCGCGGAACCGCTTCGTTGGCCACGAACTCCTCCAGGAAGCCCGTCAGCCAGGCATTGAGGTGAATCCGCTCGCTCGAAGCGCGGTCGCGGCGGCTCAGCTGCAGCACGTCCGATACCAGCTGGTCCAGGCGCTGGGTGTTGGCATGAATGATCCGGAACAGGCGCTCGCGGTCGCGGCCGCGCTTTTCCTCTCCGAGCAGTTCCGACGCATGACTGATGGCGGACAGCGGATTGCGGATCTCGTGCGCGATATTGGCGGTAAGGCGCCCCAACGCCGCCAGCTTGAGCTGCTGCGCCTGCTCGCGCGTGCGCGTCATGTCCTCGATAAACACGACTGAAAACTCCTCCTCCGTCCCGGTTTCGAGCAGGCGAAGCCGGATGCCGCGGCCGCGCACCTCGAAGTCCGCGCCGGAGGCGGATGCACCCACTTCCCCCGCGCGCCAGTCCCGCCAGCGCGGAGCGAACCCCGGCAGCAGGCTTACCAGTTCGATTCCCAGCAGGGGATCCGCCCCGAGCAGACGCTGGGCCTGCGGATTGTGCTGAACCACGCGTCCCTCGCGATCGAGCACCAGAACGCCGTCGTGCATGTCCTCGATCACCAGCTGGTTGACGCGCGTCTGCGTGGCGAGCTCGCGCCCGCGGCGCCGGGCGAGCATTTCGTTCGCGGTCACGCGCTGCGCCAGCCAGCCGGTGATCCCGGCGCTTGCGAAGCAACCGATCGCTAGCAGGCCCGGCTGCAGGTAGTCGGCAGTCGAGGCATCCTTGAGCAGAACCCAGTAGGTCTGCTCCAGCAACAGGGCGATCGAGGCGAGCGCCGCGTACAGGTACGTGAGCCGGCGCGGCGCCACGAGCGCCGCACCAGTCAGGGTAATCAACAGCATCACCCCGAGGCCGCTGCGCACCCCGCCACTCGCGTACATGAGCAGCGTGATGGCAGCAATGTCGACGCAGACCTGGATCGAGAGCTGGAGATTGAATCCGTCGCGCAGCTTTCGCAGGATCGCCAGAAACACGATCCCGAGAAAAAGGTATGTCCCGGAGACGTAGCGGAACAGGTCGAGATCGCGCGAGCCGAGATTGACCGACTCGTCGTAGATCAGCGCAGTGCCGAGGAACACCGCCGCGACCACGATGCGGTACAGGTTGAAGTAGCGCAACGAGATCCAGAACGACTCGGGCATGCGCTCTTCGCTCGCGAACAGCCTCGCGTACCCCGTTTGCGCAGCCATCACTCCCCCTCCGGGCCGAGCCGGGCGTGCTCCTCGCTGCAGTACAGGCGCCCGCCGGCGCCTTGCGCCTCGGCGCGCGGCAGGTGCAATCCGCAGTGCGCGCAGCGCACCAGATCACCCGGCGCCCCGCGCTCGCGCGGCGCCTGCCCGACGCCGCCCTCGGCGTGTCCGTCCAGCGCGCGCTTGAGCAGCCAGATCAGTCCGAAGACCGCGAGCGCGAAAATGAGGAGGCGTCCCATGGCCCGCTATTATGATCAAAGTCGCGGGCGGCGCTTGCCGCGCGATGAGGCAATTGGTCGGGGTGAGAGGATTTGAACCTCCGACACCTGCGTCCCGAACGCAGTACTCTACCAGGCTGAGCTACACCCCGACGGCGAGGCCGCGGCGCGCGAGAATCAGCTGCGGCGCGTCACGGAAAAGGCCGACAATTCTAGCAAAGAATCCTTGTACTTTGAATGCGGCAGACCCTCGATCGCCTGCTGCGCGAGCCCCGCTTCGCGCTGCGCGACGCCACAGGCATAGTCCAGCGCGCCGCTCGCCCTGATCGCATCGAGCACGCCGGGAAAGCGCTCCCGCCCGCCGTCCACGATCGCGCTGCGCACCAGCGCCGACTGCTGCGCTGTCCCGGTGCGCATGGCGTGAATCAGCGGCAGCGTCGGCTTGCCCTCGGCCAGGTCGTCGCCCAGGCTCTTGCCGATGGCGGCCGCGTCGCCCGAGTAGTCCAGCACGTCATCGACGAGCTGGAATGCGGTCCCGACATGCGTCCCGTAGCTCGCCAGCCCCTCTTCGAGCTCTGGCGGGACGCCCGCCAGCACGCCGCCGATCCGCGCCGCCGCCTCGAACAGCTTGGCGGTCTTGCGCCGGATGACCTCCAGGTAGCGCTGCTCGTCGACATCTGGATCGTGGCAGTTCATCAGCTGCAGGACCTCGCCCTCGGCAATCGTATTGGTGGCATCGGCGAGCACCTGCATTACGCGCATGTTGTCTGCGCTCACCATCATCTGGAACGCGCGCGAATACAGGAAGTCGCCGACCAGGACCGAGGCCGCATTGCCGAACGCCGCATTGGCCGTCTCGCGCCCGCGCCGCAGCTGCGACTCGTCGACCACATCGTCGTGCAGCAGTGTCGCGGTGTGGATGAATTCGACCACCGTCGCCAGCTCGAGGTGGGTTCGGCCGCGATACCCGGCAGCGCCGGCGCTCAGCAGCAACAGGGCCGGCCGCAGACGCTTGCCGCCCCCGGCAACGATGTATTCCGCCACCTGCCTGACCAAGGGAACGTCCGAATCCAGCCGGGCGCGGACCAGGGCGTCCACCTGCTGCATTTCCTCGGCGATAGGGGCGAGTTCGATTAGGCTGGCCATGGCGGGACGTCCGCCCCGCCCCGACGTAATCGCGGGCTGCGACGGGGCGCGAAGCTTAGCATAGATGATTTTGACGCGCGGAGCCGAAATCCCCTATAATTCCAAGTCTTTGCAGGCCACGAACGGGATTTTCGTCATGTACGCGGTAATCAAGACCGGCGGAAAGCAGTACCGGGTCAGCTCCGGCGAGCAGCTGCGCGTCGAATTGCTGCCCGCAGAGGTAGGGTCGGCAGTGTCCTTCGACGAGGTGCTGATGGTCGGAGAGGGTGAGCAGGTGCGCGTCGGCGCGCCGTTCGTCTCCGGCGCCAAGGTCCAGGCGACAGTCGTGTCGCACGGCCGCGGCGAGAAGGTCAAGATCTTCAAGCTGCGCCGGCGCAAGCACTTCGCGAAGTCGCAGGGCCATCGCCAGTCGTATACCGAGGTGCGGATCGACGACATCGTCGCCGGCGCCTGATCATTTCGGAGGACATCAAGCATGGCACACAAGAAAGCCGGCGGCAGCTCACGCAACGGGCGTGACTCGCAGGCCAAGCGGCTCGGCGTCAAGGTCTACGGCGGGCAGGAAGTCAGCCCCGGCGCCATTATCGTTCGCCAGCGCGGCACCCAGGTCAGCCCGGGCGCCAACGTCGGCATGGGGCGCGACCACACCCTGTTTGCCAAAGTGGCCGGCAAGGTGCAGTACGCGGTGAAGGGCTCCAACAGCAAGACCACGGTTAGCGTCGTTCCGGCCTGACCTCGCTCCGACCCGCGAAAAGCCCTATCGTTCGCGGTAGGGCTTTTTTGTTTCCGCCGCCATGAAATTCATCGACGAAGCGAGGATACAGGTGCACGCCGGCAAGGGCGGCGACGGCTCGGCGTCGTTTCGGCGCGAGAAGTACGTTCCCCGAGGCGGGCCGGACGGGGGCGATGGGGGCCGCGGCGGCAGCGTGTACGCGGTCGCCGACCGCAACATCAACACGCTGATCGATTACCGCTATGCGCGCATTCACCGCGCGGAGAACGGCGAGAAGGGTCACGGCTCCGACTGCTACGGCAGGGGCGGGCAGGATATCGTGCTGCGCATGCCCGTGGGCACCATCATCCGCGATCTGCACACAGAGGAGCTGGTGGCCGACCTGGCGAAGAACGGCGAGCGGGCGCTGCTCGCGAAAGGCGGTGCCGGCGGGCTGGGCAACCTGCACTTCAAGTCGAGCGTCAACCGCGCGCCGCGGCAATTCACGCGCGGCGGTCCGGGCGAGAGCCGCGAGCTGGCCCTCGAGCTGCGCGTGCTGGCCGATGTCGGGCTGCTCGGGCTTCCGAACGCGGGCAAGTCCACCTTCATCAGGGCGGTATCGAGCGCACGCCCGAAGGTGGCCGATTATCCGTTCACGACGCTCAACCCCTCGCTCGGCGTGGTGAGGGTGGGCGACGACGCGAGCTTCGTGATCGCCGACATCCCGGGCCTGATCGAGGGCTCCGCGGAGGGCGCCGGGCTGGGACACCAGTTTCTCAGGCACCTGGCGCGCACGCGCCTGCTGCTGCACTTGGTGGACATCGCTCCGTTCGATGACGAGGCCGATCCGGTGCGCGACGCGCGCGCGATCGCCAAGGAGCTGCGCAAGTACGACGAGGCCCTGTACCGCAAGCCGCGCTGGCTGGTGTTCAACAAGATCGACCTGGTGCCGGACGCCGAGGTGCGGATTCGCCGCATTCTGCGCGCACTGCGCTGGAAGGGTCCCTGGTTTGCGGTCTCCGCGATCAGCGGCGACGGCTGCCGGGAGGTCTGCGCGGCCACGCACCGCTTCCTGAGCGCCGGGAAGGAGCCCCAATCCCGGCCGAGCCGTGCAGCATGACGCATTAGCGTATGTCCGGACCCATCGCCGCCGCAAAGACCCTCGTCATCAAGGTCGGCAGCTCCCTGGTGACGAACGATGGTCGCGGGCTGGACGTCGAAGCCATAGCGCGCTGGGCGTCCCAGATCGCAGCGCTGCACCGGATGGGCAAGCGCTCGATGCTGGTTTCGAGCGGGGCGATCGCCGAGGGCATGCAGCGCCTGGGCTGGAGCCGCCGGCCGCACGCGATGAACCAGCTCCAGGCCGCAGCCGCAGTCGGCCAGATGGGGCTGGTTCAGTGCTACGAGACCTGCTTCCGGGAGCATGGCCTGCCGACGGCGCAGGTGCTGCTTACCCATGCCGACATGGCGGATCGCCGGCGCTACCTCAATGCGCGCTCGACGCTGCGCACGCTGATCGACATGGGCGCGATTCCCGTCATCAACGAAAACGACACGGTGGTCACGGACGAGATCAAGTTCGGCGACAACGACACGCTGGGCGCCTTGGTCACGAACCTGGTGGAAGCCGATGCGCTCATCATCCTGACCGACCAGGCCGGCCTTTTCGACGCGGACCCGCGCCGCAATCCGCAGGCGAAGCTGATCGAGCAAGCGAACGCCGAGGACCCGAGACTCGAGGCGGTCGCCGGCGGAACCGGCAGCGCGCTCGCCAAGGGTGGAATGATCACCAAAGTGCTTGCCGCAAGGCGCGCCGCGCGCAGCGGAGCGCATACGGTCATCGCGTCCGGGCGCGAGCCCGACGTGCTGCTCAGGCTTGCGCGCGGCGAGCGGCTGGGTACGTTGCTGAGCGCGCGGACGGTTCCGCTCGCCGCGCGCAAGCAGTGGCTAGCGGATCATCTGACCGTGAGCGGGCGGCTACGCCTGGATGCGGGTGCGATCAATGCCCTGGTGCGCGACGGCAAGAGCCTGCTCCCGATCGGCGTCGTGGAAGTGAGCGGCACGTTCGAGCGCGGCGAGGTGGTGGCCTGCACCGACCCGCAGGGTCGCGAGGTGGCGCGCGGGTTGGTCAATTACACGGCGTCGGAAACGCGGCGCATCATGCGCCGTCCATCAGGAGATATCGAAGGCATTCTCGGCTACGTCGAGGAGCCGGAATTGATCCACCGCGACAATCTGGTGCTGCTGTAATACTCCTCAAGGCCCGCGTCGGAGTTCGCGGGCCCGCGGGTTTCCGCCGCGCCTGAGCGCGTCGACGCCTTCGGCGATGGTGCGGATCGGATCCTTCGCGGGACAGAAATAGTCGTTCGCCAGCGTCTTGTGCCAGCTGCCCGCACCCTGCTCCACCGGCCGCCAGCGCGCTTCGCGGGTGCTGAGCCAAGTCCCGTTCCCGCTGCCAGTGGCGTAGATCTTGTACTCGCCGTCGCTGCAGCGCAGGCCTTCGAAACTGACGTTTTCGGCGCCTTCCGGGCTGCGCGCCACCAGCACATAGCGCACGACGCCATCCGATCCCACGGTAAGGGTCGAGGCATCGACCAGGAAGTGAAAGTCGGCTCCCCCGTCGACTTCGAATTCGACCAGGTTCGCGCTTCTCGGCTGCGCCGGGAGCGCGACCTTGCTCTCCTGCCAATTCAGCGCCTCGTGCGCGCGCTCCCAGTCGCTCTGTTCCGGGGCGTCTCCCGCGCAAGCGACGAGCGCGAGGCAAAACGCAACCGAGGCGAGCGCTCGCACCCGGCCCCTTAGCGCAGGTCCGACACCAGGGACGCGCGCACCTCCTGCGCCAGAGCGTCGACGCGCGCACGGTACTCCGGGTGGTCGATGCCGACGGCGATGCCCATGCCGTACTTCAGTGCCTTGCGCATCTCGTCGCTTAGCTCGAAGCGCAGGAAATGCACGGATGAGGTCTTGTCGGCGTTCTCGCGCTCGAGGTCCTCGTCCGCGATGGCGTACACGCGATCGCAGCCTTCGACCTGAATCCAGGCGCGGTCCTCGACGCCCTTGAGCTTGGCCAGCATTCGCTGGCGCTCCGCCGGGTCCGGATACTCGATCATCATGGTTGCCTTGAGGTTGCTGCCGTCCGGGATGAGCGGGTTGTAGGCGTCCAGCTCTTCCTGGATGCCGCCTTCCTCGAAGATGCGCTCGATGCGAAGCATCTCCTGCACCTGGTAGCGAATCGTCAGTTCATCTTCGAACTGCAGTGTGACGTGCTCTCCGACGTGTACCGTACGGACTTTCTTGTGCTCGATGACCTTGGCGCGAAAGTCCTTGCGCCGCTTGGCATAGGCCTCGAGCGTCATCAGGCTGTCTTTGGCAATCTGCGGCATACGCGTATCTCTTCGGATTGCGCGAGGAACGGTCGGCGCGACCGCTCCCCGCGCAAAACTCGGTCTAGTCTTGCAGGGCGTCGAGCGCCTTCTGGAAGCGGTTGGCGTGAGAACGCTCGGCCTTCGCCAGAGTCTCGAACCAGTCCGCGATCTCGTCGAACTTCTCGTCGCGCGCCGACTTGGCCATGCCCGGGTACATGTCGGTGTACTCGTGCGTTTCGCCCGCGACCGCCGCCTTCAGGTTCGCCCGCGTCGGCCCGATCGGCAGATCGGTCGCCGGGTCACCGACCTGCTCCAGGTACTCCAGGTGCCCGTGAGCATGGCCCGTTTCGCCTTCCGCGGTCGAGCGGAACAGCGCCGCGACGTCGTTCTGCCCCTCGACATCCGCCTTGGCGGCGAAGTACAGGTACCTGCGGTTCGCCTGGCTTTCGCCCGCGAACGCCGCCTTGAGATTCTCGTGAGTCTTGGTGCCTTTGAGCTTCATTGCGTGCCTCCTAATGGATTTGCCGTCACCGATTGTGGCTCGAGGAGGTTAACCGCCCCCGCTCGATTGATCAAATCGATTTTCGCAATCCAATCAATTGATAATCGCTATACCGTCGCTGCGCGCTAGTGGCTTAGGACGGCCTCGATCTCCGCAAAAGTGCGCGCGACCTCGCTTAGCTGAAGCGGCTCGCCCAGCTGGCGCGCAACCTGCGACAGAGACAGGATGCCGCGCACCATGATGCGCCCCGCTGCGTCGCTGTCGACCACCAGCGCGTGCTGGCGCCCGGCGTGCATCAGCGTCGCCACGACGTGCCCGACCCGAGCGCCGTCGATGTCCGCCAGCGCAATCACCTCGACCCGCTCTGCCGGGGTCATGACGTCCGCGACCACGAGCTCGTCGCGCCGCAGACCTCGCCCCGTGGCCACCCGCATCGGCCGTTCGCCAAGGATATCGGTGGCCGAGATCACCCCCAGCACGTCTTCCCGCTCGTCGACGACGAGCAGCAGCCGCACGCCGCGCATCATCATGAACCGGTTTGCCGCTTCGATCGGCGTCTCGGGCCCGATCGTCGCAGGGCTGACCCGCGTCAGATCTGTCATAACGGTAAGTGCCGGCGACTCCACTCCAACCTTCTGATGGCCCGGTCGCCTGAATCCCGCGTTGTCCCCGAGGCTGTGGCTCGGCAATGACAAGTAGTTCCGTTTCATGGCGCCTCCTGTTACCGAAAGGGAGTGCTTGCGTGCAGCAAAGTTCAACTTCAGCCCGAGATCGACTCCGCGCGCTGTCGGCCGTGGCGACGATCGGCGCCCAGAAACCGGTGCAGCTCCGCCAGCGCCTGCCGGTACACATCGCGCTTGAAAACAATTACCGCATCAAGCGGAATCCAGAATTCATGCCAGCGCCACGCGTCGAATTCCGGGTGTCCGCTCGCGCGCAGCCTGACGTCGCAGTCGCGCCCCAGCAGCCGCAGCAGGTACCAGATCTGCTTCTGCCCGCGATAGGTGCCACGCCAGTCGCGTCGCACCCATTGCTCGGGCACTTCGTAGCGCAGCCATTCGCGCGTGCGCCCGAGTATCCTGACGTGCTCGGGCAGCAACCCGATCTCTTCCTCGAGCTCGCGGTACATCGCCTGCGTCGGCGTCTCTCCGTGCTTTATCCCGCCCTGCGGGAACTGCCAGGCGTGCTGGTTGATGCGCTTGCCCCAGAACACCTCGTTGCGCTGATTCGCGAGGACGATCCCGACATTGGGACGGTAGCCGTCTTTATCGAGCATGGACGCACCGCCTTACGTTAGAATTCGCAACGATTTTTCCACAGCCGTCCGCCAAACACAACGCTGCCCGCCGGAGCCCCCGGCACAAGCGGCAAAACGACGATGCGCACCTCGCGATTCTTCATCGGCACCATCAAGGAAGCCCCCGCCGAAGCGGAGCTGGCGAGCCACAAGCTCATGCTGCGCGCCGGCCTCATTCGCCGGCTCGGCTCGGGCCTGTACAGCTGGATGCCGCTCGGACTGCGCGTGCTGCGCAAGGTCGAGGCGGTGGTGCGGGAGGAGATGAATCGCTCCGGCGCGCTCGAGGTACAGCTGCCGTGCGTGATCCCCGCCGAGCTGTGGCAGGAAACGGGCCGCTGGGAGGCATTCGGCCCGCAGTTGCTGAAGATCAAGGACCGGCATCAGCGCGACTTCCTTTTCGGGCCGACGCACGAGGAGGTGATCACAGACATCGCGCGGCGCGAGATCCGCAGCTATCGCCAGCTGCCTGTGCACTTCTACCAGATGCACGTCAAGTTCCGCGACGAGATCCGTCCACGCTTCGGCGTGATGCGTGCGCGGGAGTTCCTGATGAAGGACGGCTACTCGTTCCACGCCGACTATGCCGACCTCGAGCGCGAGTACCGCAACATGTACGACACCTACACGCGTATCTTCACGCGACTCGGTCTGCGGTTCCGCGCGGTCGCGGCCGACACGGGCTCGATCGGCGGCACGGGCTCGCACGAATTCCACGTGCTCGCCGACTCGGGCGAGGACGCGATCGCGTACTGCCCGGACTCCGACTACGCGGCGAACATCGAGCTCGCCGAGGCGCTCGCGCCCGCCGCCCCCCGCCTGCCGGCCGCAGAGGCCATGGTCAAGGTCCCCACTCCCGGAAAGACGCGCTGCGAGGACGTCGCGGCGCTGCTCAAGCTGCCGCTCGAGCGCACCGTCAAGGCAATCGCCCTGGTGCGCGAGGCGGTGCCCTACGGACAGCCCGGCTACGTCGCTCTGGTGCTGCTGCGCGGCGATCACGCGCTGAATGAAGTCAAGACGCAGAAGGTCCTGGGGCCCTTCCACTTCGCGAGCGACGACGAGATCCAGCAGGAGCTGAACTGCCGTGCCGGCTACATCGGCCCGGTCGGCGTCGCCGGCAGGGTAGCGGTGTTCGCCGATCGCGCCGTTGCGGCGATGAGCGATTTCGTCTGCGGCGCGAACGAGGCGGGGTTCCACCTGACGGGCGTCAACTGGGGGCGCGACCTGCGCGACGATCCCGGCAACGTTCACGATCTGCGCAACATCATCGAGGGCGACGCCAGCCCAGACGGCAAGGGAAGCCTCAAGATCCTGCGCGGCATCGAGGTCGGCCATATCTTCCAGCTTCGCACCAAGTATTCCGAATCGATGAAGGCCACGTTTCTGGACGAAAAGAGCAGCTCCAGGCCGATGGAAATGGGTTGCTACGGCATTGGCGTGACTCGCATCGTGGCGGCGGCGATCGAGCAGAACCACGACGAGCGCGGGATCGGATTTCCGACGCCCATGGCGCCTTTCGCCGTGAGCCTGGTCCCGATCGGCTATCACAAGAGCGCCGCCGTGCGCGAAGCCGCGGACAAGCTGTACGACGAGCTCTCCGCCGCAGGCGTCGACGTGCTGCTCGACGACCGCGAGGAACGGCCCGGGGTGCTGTTTGCCGACATGGATCTGATCGGCATTCCGCACCGGCTGGTACTCTCGGAGCGCGGCCTGGGGGCCGGTACGGCCGAGTACAAGGCCAGGCACGACGCGCAGGCCCGCAATGTCCCGCTGGCGGACACCGTGGCCTTTCTCAAGGAACGACTCGCCGGGGCATGACCAGCCGGGCCGCGCTGCGCCGATTCTGCCTCGCGCTCGCCCTGTTCGCGCCTTTACCGGTGCTCGCCGGCGCCCAGATCTACGAGCCGCTCGCCGACAGCGTGCGCGCGACCCTAAGCGCGGCAGTGAGCGACCGCCCCGCTCCGACGCTGAACTTCCGCCGCCCCGAGGACGCGCACCGCTGGCTGTTCGAGATGTCGCGCCGGCTCGCCAAGCGTATCCCGGACCGCGAGGTGCGCCTGCAGCTGCTCAAGACGGTGCAGTACGAGGCGACCCGCGCCGGCCTCGATCCGCAGCTGGTCCTCGGCGTGATCGACGTCGAGAGCAGGTTCCGCAAGTACGCAGTCTCCGCCTCCGGCGCGCGCGGCTACATGCAGGTCATGCCTTTCTGGACCAAGCTGATCGGCCTGCCGCGGGACAACCTGTTTCACCTGCGAACGAACCTGCGCTATGGTTGCGTGATCCTGCGCTACTACCTCGACATCGAGAAGGGCAATTACTTTCGCGCGCTCGGCCGCTACAACGGCACGCTGGGCCAGGCGAAGTATCCGTCCCTGGTCCTGAAGGCCTGGAGGCAGCGCTGGAGCTACGACGCCCCGACCGACTAGGTAGGACACCGTTGATCCGCACGCTACTCGCCAATCCGCGCTTCGCCAACTGGCTCTACGGATTCACCCCGCCGGAGCGCGGCGTGGTGGTCCTGCGGCACCGCCGGGTGTACATCGTGCCGACCCGCGTCGGCTGGCTGTACGGCGCGACCCTCGGCATTCTGCTGATCGGCTCGATCAATTACGCGCTGTCGCTCGGCTTCGCTCTGACCTTCCTGCTCACCGGGCTGGGACTCGCCGGCATGGTTCACACCGCGCGCAACCTTGCGCGCACCGCAGTGAGCGCGGGGCGCGCCGAGCCGGTCTATGCCGGCGAGGCGGCCCAGTTCCACCTTCTGCTCGACAGCCGCGTGCCGTTCGAGCGCCCCTCGATCCTGGTTCGACACGTGGCAAGCGGCGCGCAGCTCGTGATCGACGTCCCTGCGGCTGCGGTCGCGGAGGTCGTGCTCGCGGTACCCGCGGCCAGGCGCGGCTGGCTGCCGATCGGGCGCGTGATGCTCGAGACGCGCTTTCCGCTCGGCCTGTTCCGGGCCTGGAGCTACGTCGAGCCCGACGCCCGCTGCCTGGTCTACCCGCGGCCCGAACGCACGCCCCTGCCGCCGATCACCCCCTACGCGAACACCGGCGCCGCCCGGGCCCAGGCCGCGGGCAGCGACGACTTCTCGGCTCTGCGCGGCTACCAGCCGTCCGATTCTCCGCGCCACGTCGCCTGGAAGGCCGTGGCGCGCACCGAGGCCATGCTCACCAAGCAGTTTTCCGGCGACTCCGCGGGCCAGCTGTGGCTGGACTGGCGCCTGCTGCCGCCCGGGTTGGATCTCGAGCGCCGCCTGTCGTGTCTCGCAGGCTGGGTGCTCGCCGCGCAGCGGTCCGGCGCGCTCTACGGGCTGCGCCTGCCGGGGGAGGAGATACCAC
>JBAUTD010000477.1:0-3347 GCA_049582045.1 Burkholderiales bacterium | reverse complement strand
CCAAAAAGCGCGTTGCGAGGTCGTCCGCCACCTGCGGCAGCGGTCCGCGCGGGTGCGCGCGCAGATAAGTCTCGAGCTGCTCGCGCTCGGCCACCGGAAGGGCGGCGCCGCCGCGCGCCTGGCGCTTGCGGATCTCGGCGAGGATTTCCTCCCTCGACCCCATCTAGTCGATCGCCTTGACGAGGTCCTCGACCACCTTCTTCGCGTCGCCGAACACCATCATCGTCTTGTCCATGTAGAACAGCGGATTGTCCAGGCCGGCGTAGCCCGCCGCCATGGAGCGCTTGTTCACCAGCACAGTGCGCGCCTTGGCCACTTCGAGGATCGGCATGCCGTAAATCGCGCTGCCTTTCTCGTGCGCGAGCGGGTTGACGACGTCGTTCGCGCCCAGCACCAGGACCACGTCGGTGTTGCCGAACTCGTTGTTGATGTCGTCCATCTCGAACACCTGGTCGTAGGGCACCTCGGCCTCCGCCAGCAGCACGTTCATGTGCCCGGGCATGCGCCCCGCGACCGGGTGGATCGCGTAGCGCACGTTGACGCCCTTCTCGATCAGCTTGTTCGCCATCTCCTTGACCGCGTGCTGCGCGCGCGCCACCGCCAGACCGTAGCCCGGCACGATGATCACCGATTCCGCGTTCGCCATCAGGAACGCGGCGTCGTCTGCCGATCCCGAGCGCACCGTCTTCTGCTCGCCGCCGACGGCCACGCTGCCTTCGGCCGCGCCGAAGCCCCCGAGGATCACGCTGAAGAACGAGCGGTTCATCGCCTTGCACATGATGTACGAGAGGATCGCGCCCGATGAGCCGACCAGGGAACCCGCGATGATCAGCATCGCGTTGTTGAGCGAAAAGCCGATTCCGGCGGCCGCCCAGCCCGAGTAGCTGTTCAGCATCGAGATCACGACCGGCATGTCGGCGCCGCCGATCGGGATGATGATCAGGAACCCGAGGACGAAGGCAATCGCCGTCATTATCGCGAACGGGGTCCATCCCTTGTCATCGGCCATGAAGAACGCCAGGCCGAAGCCGATCATGACGATCGCGAGCGCCAGGTTGAGCAGGTGCTGGCCCTTGAACACCACCGGCGCCGACGAGAACAGGCGGAACTTCTTGCCCAGCCCGGCGAGCTTGCCGAACGCGATGACGGAGCCAGAGAAAGTGATCGCGCCGACGAAGGTGCCGATGAACAGCTCGAGCCGGTTGCCGGCGGGCAGCGGGTCGTGCTCGCCGAACGCGCCCGGATTGTTGACCACCGCGATCGCGATCAGCACCGCGGCCATGCCGACCATCGAGTGCATCGCCGCGACCAGCTCGGGCATTTGCGTCATCTGGACCCGCCGCGCGATGATCGCGCCCACGGTGCCGCCGACCAGCATCGCGATCAGGATCAGGTCGATGCGGCCGTGCGCCACCACCGCGATGGTGGTCAGCACGGCGATGGTCATTCCGACCATGCCGAACAGGTTGCCGCGCCGCGCGGTGGTCGGAGACGACAGCCCCTTGAGCGCCAGGATGAAGCATACCGAGGCGACCAGGTACCACAGGGTCAGCTGGTTGGCGCTCATTTGCCGCCCTCTTTCTTCGGTTGCTTCTTCTTGAACATCTCCAGCATGCGCTGCGTGACCAGGAAGCCTCCCGCCACGTTGATCGACGCGAGCGCGACTGCGAGCACTCCGAGGATCGAGCCGAAATCCGTCTCGTTCGGCGCCGCGGCCAGGATCGCGCCGACGATGATCACCGACGAGATCGCGTTGGTGACGCTCATCAGCGGCGTGTGCAGCGCCGGCGTGACGTTCCAGATGACGTGGTAGCCCACGAACACCGCGAGCACGAAGACCACGAGATTTAGGATGGTGGGGTCTACGGTTCCTGACATTTTCAGCCTCGCTTGGTTGCCGCACCGTCGGCGCACACCATGGTGCCGGCGATGATCTCGTCTTCCCTGTCCAGCTTGAATTCGCCGCTCTTGGGGTCGAGCATCAGGGCGAGGAAGTTGTACAGGTTGCGCGCGTACAGCGCCGAGGCGTCGAACGGCACCGTCGCGGGCAGGTTCGTCAGGCCGATGATCTTGACGCCGTGCTTGAGCGCGATCTTGCCGGGCTCGGAGCCCTCCACGTTGCCGCCCTGCTCGACCGCCAGGTCGACGATCACCGAGCCGGGCTTCATCTGGCGCACGGTCTCGTCCTTGATCAGCTTCGGCGCCGGGCGCCCCGGAATCAGCGCGGTGGTGATCACGACGTCCGACTGGGTCGCGCGCTGGTGCACCAGTTCGGCCTGGCGGCGCATCCAGTCCGCCGGCATCGGCCGCGCGTAGCCGCCGACGCCCTGTGCGATCTCGCGCTCCTCGTCGGTCAGGAACGGCACGTCGAGGAACTTGCCGCCGAGCGATTCGATCTGCTCCTTCACCGCCGGCCGCACGTCGGAAGCCTCGATCACCGCGCCGAGCCGCTTGGCGGTGGCGATCGCCTGCAGGCCCGCGACGCCGGCGCCGAGGATCAGCACGCGCGCCGCCTTGACGGTTCCCGCCGCGGTCATCAGCATCGGAAAGAAGCGCCCGATCTCCGCCGCCGCCAGCACCACTGCCTTGTAGCCGGCGATGTTCGCCTGCGACGAGAGCACGTCCATCGACTGCGCGCGCGAGATGCGCGGCAGCGATTCCATCGCGAAGCCGACGACGCCGCGCTTGGCGAGCGCCTCGATCCCGGCCGCATCGAAGGGGTTGAGCAGGCCGATCAGCAGCGACTTGGGCTTGAGCAACTCGAGCTCGCCGCTCGTCGGCGCGCGCACCTTGAGCACCACCTCGGCGTCGTAGGCCTCGGCCGCAGAAGCGACCAGCTTGGCGCCCGCTGCCTCGTAGTCCTTGTCGGGAATGCTCGAGCCGCTGCCGGCGCCGGACTGAACCCGCACCTCGTTTTTCGCGGCGAGCTTCTTGATCGTCTCGGGGGTCGCGGCAACGCGGGTCTCGCCCCCGAGGGTCTCGGCGGGAACGCCGACTCTCATGGCTTGGGTCTCCCTTGTTTGTCTTACGTTGATTCTAGCGCGAGCGCGGGGCAAACGCCCGCTCGATCAGCTCAAACATGGCATGCGCGATAAGTGCGAGCGCCGCGGCGGGCAGCGCACCGGCGAGCAGCATGACATCGTCGTTCAGGGCCAGCCCCTGCACGATGCGCTCGCCGAAGCCGCCCGCGCCGATGAACGCAGCGATTGTCGCGGTGCCGACATTTATCACCGCCGAGGTCTTGATCCCGGCCAGGATGGTCGGCGCCGCGAGCGGCAGCTCGATGCTCGTCAGGATCGTGCCGCGGCGCAGGCCGAGCGCGAGCGCGGCCTGGCGCAGCCCCGCGG